>NZ_LLXS01000022.1:0-47338 GCF_001431585.1 Stenotrophomonas pictorum JCM 9942
CGTCGCCCCTCGCCCCTCCCTGCAACGCCTGTTTCTGACCGGCCTGCTCACGCTGCTGCCAATCTGGCTGACCTGGGTGGTCGTCAAGTTCGTCTTTGTCATGTTGTCGGGCATCAGCAGCCCGCTGGTGATCCCGCTGTCCGAACGCATCGCCGCCTCCTTCCCGGACTATCTGGGCTGGGTGAAGGCCGAATGGGTGCAGGACACCATCGCGCTGCTGGCCACGCTGCTGGTGATCCTGCTGGTGGGCATCCTCAGCCGCCGCGTGGTCGGGCAGCAGCTGCTGCGCTGGTTCGGCGCGGTCATCCAGCGTATTCCGCTGGCCAGCATCATCTATGACAGCGCCAGGAAGCTGCTGGACATCCTGCAGACCAAGCCCGGCAGCACCCAGCGCGTGGTGCTGATCGACTTCCCGCACCGCGACATGAAATCGGTCGGACTGGTCACCCGCGTCATCCGCGAAACCGGCACCGGCCGCGAGCTGGCGGCGGTATATGTGCCAACCACCCCCAACCCGACCTCGGGCTATCTGGAAATCGTGCCGGTGGAACTGCTGACCCCGACCGACTGGAGCGTGGACCAGGCGATGAGCTTCATCATCTCCGGAGGTGCGGTGGCGCCTGAAACCGTGCCGTTCACCCGCGCCGGCGACCGCTGAACCGGCGAGGCCGGCAACACGCTGAAGCCCCAGGCTTCAGCGCGGCAAACGCAAGAACAACCACAGCTGTACCGCAACCGTGCGAGCGTTGTTCCGTCTGGTCGTGGCCGGCGGAATGGGGCAAGCTCGCCTGCTTGAGTGTTCTTGGAACTGCTGATGCCCTCCAGCCCATCGCGCCTGCTCGCGCTTGCCATCGCCGCCCTCGTGACCATCTCCGCGGCGGCCCCTGCCGACGCGGCCAAGAAGAAGAGCCAGCGCACGCCTACCGCGCAAAGCCGCAGCGCAAAGCCCAAGGCCAAGCCACGCAGCGCACCGCGCGCGCCCGCACGCCGGCCGGCACCGCTGCCGGTCAAGCAGGACAAGGCCGCGCAACTCAACCGCATCTACGACGAATACTGGGATGCCTCGATGCGGCTCAACCCGCTGCAGGCCACCTTCCAGGGCGACCCGCGCTTCAACGACCAGCTGCCGAATTTCCTGTCCGCCGCCTGGCGCCAGCAATCGCACGATTTCATGGTGCAGTGGCGGGGCAAGGTCGAAGCGATCAATCCCGACGGCCTGCAGGGCCAGGACCTGCTCAGTTACCAGATCTTCCTGCGCGATGCGCAGAATTCACTGAAGGCCGAGCAGTACCCGAGCTGGATGCTGCCGATCAATCCGTACAACAACGTCTCAAGCCTGGTCGCCGTGCTCGGCTCCGGTGCCGGCGCCCAGCCGTTCCGCACCGTGAAGGACTACGAGAACTGGTCCAAGCGCTCGCTCGCGGTGCCCGCCCTGTTCGACCAGGCCATCGCCAACATGCGGGAAGGCATGGCCGCCGGCGTCGTGCAGCCGCGCGCATTGATGGAAAAGGTGTTGCCGCAGCTTGATGCGGTGATCAGGCCCAGCGCCGAAGAAAGCATTTTCTGGGGACCGATCCGCAACCTGCCAGATGACTTCTCCGCCGAGGACAAGGCGCGCCTGACTGCCGAATACAAACGCATGATCGAGTACCGGCTGATGCCGGCCTACCGCTCGCTGCGCGGCTTCATCGCCACCGAGTACCTTCCCGCTGCGCGCACTACCGACGGCATGGGCGCCTTGCCCGATGGCCAGGCCTGGTATGCCTACAACGTGGCCAGCACCACCACCCCGGTGCGCTTGCCGGCGGAAATCCACGCGCTGGGCGAACAGGAGGTCAAGGATCTGCAGCAGCGCATCACCGCGCTGATGAAGGCCTCGAAGATCCGCGGCTCGATGCAGAAGACCTTCAAGGCGATGCGTAGCGATCGCCAGTTCGTCTTCAATGACGCAAACGCCCTGCTGGCACGCTATGCCGAGGTCGGACAACAGGTCGATGCCGCCGTGCCGGCGCTGTTCAACCACCGCCCCAAGGCCGCACTGGAAATCAGACCGGTCGAGCCCGGACGGGCCCTGACGAGCAGCGCTGCCAGCTACCAGCCCGGCAGCGCCGATGGCCAACAGCCCGGCGTGCTGTACGTCAACACGGCCGACCTGCCGTCGCGCAAGCGCTGGGCGGTGACCATGCAATACCTGCACGAAGGCATTCCCGGCCATCATTTCCAGCTCGGCGCGCAGCAGGAGCTGACCGCGCTGCCGCGCTTCCGCCGCCTGGGCGGAGATGTGGCGTTTGTCGAAGGCTGGAGCCTGTATGCCGAATCGCTGGGACAGGAGCTGGGCCTGTACAGCGATCCCTATGAGCATCTGGGCTACCTGCAGACCACCTTGCTGCGTACGGTACGCCTGGTGGCCGATACGGGCCTCAACACCCAAGGCTGGAGCCGCGCGCAGACCATCGACTATATGGTCAAGAACGCCGACATCTCCGCCAGCGATGCCGCCGCCGAAGTCGAACGTTTCATGGCACTGCCGGGACAGTCGTTGGCCCCGCGCGTGGGCGAGGTCAAGATCCGCCTGCTGCGTGACAAGGCCAAAGCCGAGCTGGGCGAGCGCTTCGATCCGCGCGAGTTCCACCATGAGATCCTGAAAGACGGCTCGATGCCGCTGGAGATCCTGGACAGCAAGATCGAGCGCTGGATCGCCAGCAAGAAAATCTGACAACCCTGCAAGGAGCTGCCATGTCCCGATGGATATACCGACTCGCCCCGCTGTGCCTGTCCGCGTTTTCCACCCTGGCAGTCGCCGCGCTCCCGCGCCTGCCCGCCGATCCGGGCATCGATGGCTTGATGCAGCGCTATGACGGCCAGGTGCCGGGCGCCTCGGTGCTGGTACTCAAGGACGGTCAGCCCGTCTTCCGCCGCAGCTACGGGCTGGCGGTGCTCGAAGACGGCACGCCGGCCACACCCGCCAGCAACTACCGGCTGGCCTCGGTGAGCAAGCAGTTCACCGCCGCGGCAATCCTGCTGCTGGCCGAGGACGGCAAGCTGTCCATCGACGATCCGCTGAAGAAATGGCTGCCCGGCCTGCCGGCGGTGGCCGACACGATGACCCTGCGCCAGCTGCTCAGCCATACCAGCGGTCTGCTCGACTACGAAGACCTGATGGATCCGGCCGACACCCGCCAGGTGCATGACAGCGATGTGCTTGCGTTGCTGCAGAAAGAGAACCGCACCTATTTCACGCCGGGCAGCGACTACCGCTACAGCAACAGCGGTTATGCGCTGTTGGCCCTGGTGGTCGGCAAGGCCTCAGGCAGCGATTTCGCCAGTTTCCTGCGCCAGCGCATCTTCCTGCCGCTGGGCATGCGCAACACCTGGGCCCACCAGGACGGCGTGGACGACATCCCCAACCGCGCCTACGGCTACAGCCAGATCGACGGCCGCTGGCAGCGCACCGACCAGAGCACCACCAGCGCGGTGCTCGGCGATGGCGGCATCTATTCCTCCCTCGACGATCTGGCCAAGTGGGATGCGGCGTTGTACGACGAGCGCCTGCTGAAGGCGAGCTCGCTGCAACTGGCCTTCAGCCCGGCCACGAAGACCAGCGAGCCGGATGTACCGCACTACGGCTTCGGCTGGCGCATCAATGGCGATGCGCTGTGGCACAGCGGCGAAAGCATCGGTTTCCGCAACGTGATCGTGCGTTACCCGGCGCAGAAGTTGACCGTGATCGTGCTGAGCAACCGCAACGAACCCGAACCCTATCCGCTGGCGCTGGCCATCGCCCGCCGCTGGCAGGAGACCACGCAATGAAGCGGCTGTCCGGCATCCACCATGTGGCGATCATCGCTTCGGACTACGCCCGCTCGCGCGATTTCTACACCCGCATCCTCGGTCTGGAGGTGCTCGCCGAGCATTTCCGCGAGCCGCGCCAGTCATGGAAGCTGGACCTGCGCCTGCCCGATGGCAGCCAGCTGGAGCTGTTCTCCTTCCCCGCGCCGCCCAAGCGCCCGAGCCGGCCGGAAGCCTGCGGCCTGCGCCATCTGGCGTTCCGCGTGGAGGCTTTGGACGATGTCGTCGCCCATCTGCAGGCCGAAGGCATCGACTGCGAGCCGGTCCGCGTGGACGAGTACACCGGGCACCGTTTCACCTTCTTCGCCGATCCGGACAACCTGCCGCTGGAACTGTACGAAACCGCCTGAACCGGGCTGCCGCCGGCCCCCCCGCACGGCGCAGCAGTCCCCGCCATCGGAACGCGACCGCCCGGGCGCTGAACGTGTTGCGGCGCGGATTCCGTACGGCGCCGAATGCGGTTACATTCGCTCCCACGCCGGCAGCGCCGGACGTTCAGACGAACCCTGGGAGGGGATACATGCGCACCACGTTCAAAACCCTGTTGCTGGCCCTGCCGCTGATGGCTGCCGCTTTTTCCGCCGGTGCGTCCAACAGCGCCGCCGGGCGCTGGAAAACCATCGACGACGAAACCGGCAAGGTGAAGTCCATCGTCGAGATCACCCAGGCCAGCAATGGCGCACTCACCGGCAAGGTGTTGCAGGTGCTGCAATCGGCGCAGGGCCCGCACCCGGTCTGCGACAAGTGCGAGGGCACCAACAAGGGCAAGCCGATCGAAGGCATGACCATCCTCTGGAACCTGCGCCCGGACGGCACCAACAAGTGGGCCCGCGGCACCATCCTGGACCCGGCCAAGGGCAAGACCTACAGCTCCAAGGTCGAGCTGGTCGAGAACGGCCGCAAGCTTGAAGTCTCCGGCTGCATCGCCTTCATCTGCCGCACCCAGACCTGGCTGCGCGAGTAAGCCCCCACCCCGGCACCTGTGAACAACCCGGCTGCGGCCGGGTTGTTCGTTTGTGTCATGCGATAATCCCGCGTTCCCCTGCTGCAAACGATGGCCATGACCCGTACCGCGCTCGTCACCAATGCCCTGCCCTATGCCAACGGCCCGCTCCACCTCGGCCACCTGGTGGGTTACATCCAGGCCGATATCTGGGTGCGCGCGCGGCGGCTGCTGGGCGAGAAGGTCTGGTATGTCTGCGCCGACGACACCCATGGCACGCCGATCATGCTGGCCGCCGAGAAGGCCGGGGTGAGCCCGGAAACCTTCATCGCCAACATCCAGGCCAGCCATGAGCGCGACTTCGCTGCCTTCGGCGTGGATTTCGACCACTACGACTCGACCAACTCGGCCGCCAACCGCGAGCTGACCGAGGCGCTGTACGCCAAGCTCGACGCCGCCGGCCACATCAGCCGCCGCTCGGTCGCCCAGTTCTACGACCCGGCCAAGGGCATGTTCCTGCCGGACCGCTACATCAAGGGGACCTGCCCGAAGTGCAAGTCGGCCGACCAGTACGGTGACAACTGCGAGGTCTGCGGCGCCACCTACGGCCCGACCGACCTGATCGAGCCCAAGTCGGTGGTGTCCGGCGCCACGCCGGAGATCCGCGATTCGGAGCACTACTTCTTCGAGGTCGGCCGCTTCCAGGACTTCCTGCGGCAGTGGCTGGCCGGTGACGTGGCCCTGCCGGGTGTGAAGGCCAAGCTGGCCGAGTGGCTGGATGCCGAAGGCGGCCTGCGCGCGTGGGACATCTCGCGCGATGCGCCCTATTTCGGTTTCGAGATCCCGGGCGCCCCGGGCAAGTACTTCTATGTGTGGCTGGACGCGCCGATCGGCTACCTGTCCAGCTTCAAGAACCTGTGCGCCAGGACCGGCGACGACTTCGATGCTGTGCTGGCTGCCGACAGCACCACCGAGCTGCACCACTTCCTCGGCAAGGACATCGTCAACTTCCACGGCCTGTTCTGGCCGGCGGTGCTGCACGGCACCGGCCTGCGCGCGCCGACCAGGCTGCACGTCAACGGCTACCTGACCGTGGACGGCGCCAAGATGAGCAAGTCGCGCGGCACCTTCGTGATGGCCCGCACCTATCTGGACGTGGGCCTGGCCCCGGAAGCGCTGCGCTACTACTTCGCCGCCAAGTCCTCCGGCGGTGTCGACGATCTGGACCTGAATCTGAGCGACTTCACCGCCCGCGTGAATGCCGATCTGGTCGGCAAGTTCGTCAACCTGGCCAGCCGCTGCGCCGGCTTCATCGCCAAGCGCTTTGACGGCAAGCTGGCCGAGGCGCTGCCCGATCCGGCCCAGTACGACCGTTTTGTCGCCGCCCTGGCACCGGTGCGCGAGGCCTATGAGCGCAACGACCCGGCCGCCGCGATCCGCCTGACCATGGCCCTGGCCGATGAAGCCAACAAGTACATCGACGACACCAAGCCGTGGGTGATCGCCAAGCAGGACGGCGCCGATGCCGAACTGCAGGCGGTCTGCACCCAGGGCCTGAACCTGTTCCGCGTGCTGGTGGCCGCGCTCAAGCCGGTGCTGCCGGCCACCGCACAGCAGGCCGAGGGCTTCCTCAACGCACCGATGCGCGGCTGGGGCGATATCGCCACCCCGCTCACCGCCCACACCATCGCCGCCTACGTGCCGCTGTTCACCCGTATCGACCCCAAGATGATTGACGCCATGACCGACGCCTCCAAGGACACCCTCACCGCCCAGCCCACGACCGAGGCCAAGCCGGCCAAGGCCGAGAAGCCCACCAAGGCGGAAGTGAAGACCGAGGCCAAGGCCGAGGGTGAAGCCTCGGCGTATATCGGCATCGATGATTTCGCCAAGCTCGACCTGCGCATCGGCAAGGTGATCGAATGCGGCTTCGTCGACGGCTCGGACAAGCTGCTGCGCTTCCTGCTCGATGCCGGCGACCTCGGCCAGCGGCAGATCTTCTCCGGCATCCGCGGCAGCTACGCCGAGCCGGAAGCGCTGGTCGGCCGCAACGTGGTGTTCATCGCCAACCTGGCCCCGCGCAAGATGCGCTTCGGCCTGAGCGAGGGCATGATCCTGTCGGCCGGTTTCGACGGCGGCGCGCTGGCACTGCTCGACGCCGATGCCGGCGCACAGCCGGGCATGCCGGTACGTTGAGGGCAGCGGGCGCGCTTACCCTGCGTGCCCCTCCCGACCGGAGCGGACCATGCAACTGGCCCTGTTCGACTTCGACCACACCCTCACAGTCTGTGACACCTACAGCCGGTTCCTGCGCCGTGTGGCCACGCCCGAACAGCGCGCGCAGGCCTGGTGGCGGATCGGCCCGTGGCTGCTGGCCTACCGGTTGAAGCTGATCTCGGCCGCGCGTATCCGCCGCCGCGTCACCGCGCAGGTGTTCAGCGGCCGTCACGCCGGCGAGATCACCCGGATGGCCCAGGACTATGCGCGCGATCACCTGCACGAGATGGTGCGCCCGGAGATGCTGGAGCAGATCCAGTGGCACAAGGCGCAGGGCCACACGGTCGCGGTGGTGTCGGCCTCCATCGATCTGTATCTGCAGCCCTGGTGCGACGCGCTGGGCCTGCAGATGATCTGCAACCGGCTGGAAGTGCAGGACAACCGCCTCACCGGGCGTTATGCCGGCCACGATTGTGGTCCGCGCAAGGCCGCCCTGATCCGCACACGTTTTGACCTGGGCAAATACCAGCGCATCCATGCCTACGGTGACAGCCGCGAAGACCGGCCGATGCTCGCGCTGGCCCATGAGCGCTGGTACCGCGGCAAGCCGGTTTCCTGATCCATCCTTTCCGCGCAGCCCGATGCCCCGCATGCACGACACCGATATCACCCTGATCGAACGCCTCGACCGCCTGCTGCCACAGACCCAGTGCGGCCAGTGTGGCTATGACGGCTGCCGTCCGTATGCCGAGGCGATGGCGCGCGGCCAAGCCGGCGTGGATCACTGCCCCCCGGGGGGCGATGCCGGCGCGCGGGCCCTGGCGCACCTTCTCGGCGTGCCGGCGATGCCGTTTGACCGCAGCCGCGGCGAACACAAACCGGCCCAGGTCGCCGTCATCGTCGAGGCCGATTGCATCGGCTGCACCAAGTGCATCCAGGCCTGCCCGGTGGACGCCATCGTCGGCGGCGCCAAGTACATGCACACGGTGCTGGCGGACCTGTGCACCGGCTGCGAGCTGTGCATCCCGCCGTGCCCGGTGGACTGCATCGAGCTGAAGCCCGCCCGCTGAGCAGGCAGCAAAAACGCCGGATTCCGCCGGCGTTTTCGTTTGCACGCAGGAAATACGCCCGCAGGTCTACGGCACCACGGCGGTGATCACGATCTCGATCTTCCAGTCCGGCCGGGCCAGCTTGGCCTGCACGGTGGCACGGGCCGGGGCGGCATCCTTGGGCACCCACGCATCCCACGCCTGGTTCATGCCGGCGAAGTCGGCCATATCGGCCAGGAAGATTTCCGCGCGCAGGATGTGGGACTTGTCGGTCACCGCCGTGCGCAGCAGCTCGTCGATGGCGGCCAGCACCTGCTGGGTCTGGCCGACGATGTCGGCGCTGGTGTCTTCCGGCACCTGCCCGGCCAGGTAGGCCACGTTGTTGTGGATGGTCATTTCCGACATGCGCGGGCCGGTATCGAAGCGCTGGATCATGGGGGGGGATTCCTTGCTGTGAGTGTGCGCGCCATTGTGACCCGAACCGGAAGTTTCAGCTGGTTCTTTGCGCCCGGCCCGCCACAGCGCGAGGGCGATCCCCAACAGCCAGCCCACCACCAGCGCGATGACCAGCTTCTGACCCAGCCCGCGCGGGCTGGCCCGCCACAGCACGTGCAGCCACAGTAGGGCAAAGGTCAGCCACGCCCATTCCCACGCCCGTCGATGCAGCCATTGCCAGCGCCGATCGCGACCGAAGCACCAGGCCTGCAGGAGCATCGCCACGGTCACGCACAGGAACGCCGTCTGCGCCGACAGCGCATGCACGAACGGCGCAAGCGTGGGCGCATTGCCGGGCAACCAGCTGTCACCGATCGCCACGCCGGCCAGGCCCAGTCCGGCGACGCCGAACAGCACCGCCGGCAGGCCGCGACGTGCCGCACCATCCATCTGCCGGTACAACATCCAGCCCAGCAGCGTGATCGCCAACGCCAGCAGGCAATAGGCGCTGCGCAACCACAGGCCGTAGGGACCGTGCAGGTACAGACTCAAGGTGGCATGCAGCCAGTCAAGATCGGTACGGACGAACTGCAGCCACACCCCGACGCCGGCAAACACCGCCAGGCCGATCACTACCGTCGCCATCGCCGCACGCTGCACGGGTGCGGGCTGGTCCTGTTCGCCGTCCATCGCTCCGCGGGAATATGCCGCCGGTTGGGAAAGACCCGGCAGTCTATTACCCCGGGCCGAGGCATCACGACACGTCGATGGACAGGTTTGCCACCGTCCTAACACCCACCCGATAGTCTGGTGCGCCCGCACCGGCCCCGGTGCATCAGCCCGACCAGACCTGCATGAGTGAATCAGCTGCCACCCCGGGACCCGCGCTCGAAGGCTGGCGCCGCGCTGCCGCCATCGCCGCCACCCTGGTCATCATGGCCCTGGCCCTGCATGCGCTGGCCGGCGAGTTCGGTGGACACGGCTATCACCAGATCCGCAGCGCCCTACGCGGGCTGACGTGGCCACAGCTGGCGCTGACCACGTTGCTGGGCCTGGCCAGCTATGGCTGCCTGATCGGCTTTGACGCCATCGGCCTGCGCCACGCCCGACACCGGTTGCCCGCCTCACGCATCGGCATCACCGCCTTCCTGGCCCATACCACCGGGCAGACGCTGGGGTTTGCCGCACTCACCGGCGGCGCGGTGCGTCTGCGCAGCTACGGCGCCGCGGGCCTGAGCCTGGCCGAGATCGGGCAAGTGGTGCTGATGAGCACGCTGGGCTTCGGATTCGGTGCGTGGCTGTTGTTGGGATTGGCTCTGTGGCTGGAACCGGGGGCAGCGATGCGGGTGCTGCCACTGACCACCGCCACCGTGTCCGGCCTGGGCATCGCCATGCTGCTGGCCTTTGCCGCCCTGCTGGTGCTGGTCGGACGCAGCGGCCGCCGGATTGGGTGGCGGCAGCACCCGTTGTGGATTCCCGACCGCCGCACGGTGCTGGAGATCACCGCGCTGAGCGTGGTCGAACTGTGCCTGGCCTCGGCGGCGTTCTACGTGTTGTTGCCGCCACCGCAGGAACCGGGTTTCATCGGATTTGTCGGGGTGTACCTGGTGGCCACAGTGGCCGGGCTGATATCCACCGTTCCGGCGGGACTGGGCGTGTTCGAGTGGAGCCTGCTCAAACTGCTGCCGCAGGTGCCGCCGGCGGCCATCCTTGCGGCGGCCGTGGCCTACCGCCTCACCTATTACCTGCTGCCGCTGCTGCTGTCGGCCCTGCTGGCGGGGCTGGCCAGCGCGCGCCGGCCCCTGCGCAGCGGCGCTGGCAGCGCCTGGGCGGTGGTGCGTCCGTGGCTGCCCAATCTGCTCGCGCTGGCGGTGTTCGCGGTGGGCAGCTTGCTGGTGATCGACGGGACCTTGCCGCTACCACGCCACCGGCAGCTGTCCGCCTCGCTGCCGGTGATCGAAACCTCGCACCTGCTGGGCAGCCTGGGCGGCGTGGCATTGCTGCTCATCGGTCAGGGCCTGCAGCGCCGCAGCCATTCGGCATGGCTGCTGGCGTTCGCGTTGTGCACCGTACTGCCGCTGCCGGTGTGGCTGCGCGGCGGGCATCTGCTGGTGGCACTGCTGCTGCCGCTGGCCGCGCTCGCGCTGTGGACCGCGCGCCGCGAGTTCTACCGGCAGGGCGCCCTGCTTGATGAAGCCTGGTCATGGCCATGGCTGCGCAATGTGGCGCTGGTGCTGGCGGCCACCCTCTGGCTGCTGTTCTTCGTCTACAGCCATGTGGAATACCGGAACGAGCTGTGGTGGCAGTTCGCCACCTCCGGCAACGCGCCGCGGGCGCTGCGGGCGCTGCTGCTGGTGTGCCTGGCGGTGATCGTGTTCGGGCTGGCGCGACTGCTGCACAGCACCCGCGCCCCGCTCCCGCTGCCCGACCCCGATGCGCTGGAGCAACTGCGCGACGTCCTGGCCCAGGCCCAGGACACCCAGGCCTGCCTGGTGATGATCGGCGACAAGGCGGTCCTGCGCAGCGAGGCCGGCGATGGCTTTGTGATGATGCAGCGCTACGGCGGCTCGCTGGTGGCGATGGGCGATCCGGTGGGACCACCGGAAGTCGCCCGGAAACTGGTCTGGCGATTCCGCGAAACCGCCGACCGCCTGGGTCTGCGTCCGGTGTTCTACCAGACCGGCGAACGCTACTGGCAGACCTACCTCGATCTGGGGCTGACGCTGGTCAAACTGGGCGAGGAAGCCATGGTCCCGCTGCAGGACTTCAGCCTGGCCGGCAGCGAACGGGCCGAGCTGCGCCAGGCCTGGAACAAGGGCAAGCGGGCCGGTCTGTGCTTCCGGCTGGTGCCCGCGCCGGGGGTGGCGGGCTTGCTGCCGGTACTGGCCGATATTTCCGAGCGCTGGCTCGAGGAAAAAGCCGGCGAGGAGAAAGGCTTCTCGCTGGGCAGTTTCGACCCGGCTTACCTGCTGCGCTTCCCGCTGGCAGTGGTGGAAGCCGACGGCCGGGCGGTGGCCTTCGCCAACCTCTGGCAGGCGCCCGCTGGACGGGAACTGTCGGTGGACCTGATGCGGCACCATCCCGACGCGCCCAAAGGCACGATGGACTTCCTGTTCATCGAGCTGTTCCTGTGGGGGGCGGCCAACGGCTACCGCCGCTTCTCGCTGGGCATGGCGCCGCTGACCGGGCTGGCCGAGCATCGCCTCGCCGGCCGCTGGAACCGCTTTGCCAACCTCGTCGCCCGCCATGGCGAGCGCTTCTATGGCTTTGGCGGCCTGCGCCGGTTCAAGGCCAAGTTCGCACCGGAGTGGCGTCCCCGCTATCTGGCCGCGCCCGGCGGCATGCACCTGCCGGCCGCCTTGCTGGATGTAACCCGGCTTATTTCGCTGGATCCGCAGCGCCAGAAGTGAGTGCCGCCAGACGCCGCAGGATCACCTTGGCCAGTCCTTCGTAATCCCCTTCGAAATGGTGATCGCCGGGCAATTTCACCACGCTGATGCTGTTGGCCGGCAGCTTCGGGCACAGCGCCCCGGCGTCCTCCTGCCCGTAGAGGCACAGCGTACGAGCGGCCGGCAAGGCGCGCATTTCCGGCGCGATGGGCAGACCGGCGTCATCATCGCCGCCCAGCCAGTTGCTGACATGGAACTCGTAGGAGGCGGTGCTGCCCGGCGACATCAACACGGTCATCTCCAGCATCGCCTGCGAGGCCGGAGGCAGGTGGTTGATCGCCGCCGGCAACACGTCGGCGCCTTGCGAAAAGCCGATCAGCAGCAGCCGCGGCCGCTTCCACTGCCGCGCGTAGTGCTGCGCGATCCGGTCCAGATCCGTGGCGAAACCGGCCGGCGTGCGCCGGCTCCAGAAGTAGCGCAGCGAATCCAGTCCCACCACCGGGATTCCCGCCGCCGCCAGCGCACCGGCCACGTCCTTGTCCAGTCCGGCCCAGCCACCATCCCCGGAGACGAACACCGCGAACGTATCGTCCTGCCCGGGGGCGGGAACCTCGACCAGCGGCAGCCCGCTCAGATCGGACGGCACCGGCGGCAGGCTGACGCCACGCTGTGCGCCCAGCACCCGGGCCGCGGCCACCTCGCCGGGAATCGCGCTGCCGCTGCGGGTCCGCGCGAAATCGCGGTACAGCGGTATCGCCGTGCGGAAGCCGGTCAGCGCCGCCGCCGGGCAGGCGCCGTTGCGGTGGGCCGCGTTCAACCACGGAAACCGCAACGCCTGCGGCACCAGTTCCGCGCGATGGATCGCATCGCCGCAGATCATCGTGGCGTTATGCAGTCGCGGGCAGAAGTCCTCGGTCAGCAGACCGGCAAAGATCGCGGAGTCGGCCTGCGTGGCGATGGCATAGGCCAGTGCCGCACCGTCGCCATCACCGCCCAGAATCGGCAGACGGTAGGTCGGCACGTGGAAGAACGCCTGCACGTAGCGGGAAAAATTCTCCACATCGCCGGCGGAGAAACCACAGTCGCCGCCCTCGCTGGCAACCCGCCGGTACAGGCGGCCGGTATCGACCTCCACCACCATCGCCCCGTCTTGGCGCAGCGCCTGCCGCCGCGCCTCACGCTGCGCACGATCGCCATCGCCTGAGAACCACAGCACCACGCGCTGCACCGGGCCGGCGGGCAACCACACCGGCACCTGCTCGAAACGGCCGTGGCTGACGTGCTGCTGCGCCATCGCCGGCACCACCAGCAGGCACAGCAGCATCCCCCAGACAAACCGCCGCGCGTGCGTCATGAGCCACTCCCATCACCGGAATGCGCAGCGTACCCCTGCGCCGCGGAACCGGCTGTCGAGGCGGCGGCTCAGTCCAGCGCGTCGGGGTGGCGCAGCTTCCAGGCCGCCAGCGCCTGCCGGTACTGGTTCAGCTCATCGGCATACAGGTCCAGCACGCACAGCGGACAACCGCTGTCACAACACTCGTTCGGACCGGGCGCCTGCGGAGGCTGCGGACGCGGGTCCGGATCGGGAAGGGGCTGCACGTTCATTACATCGACCACGGGGACCGCACCGGCAATTCGTCAACGCGCATTCTAGCCAGTGGCCGCGCTCAGGCCGTGACCCGGCGCAGGTTGGCGCGCGCGGCGGCGTCGTAGCGGGCATGGAAGAAGTCGCTGAAGAAGATGCGCGGCTGCGCCAGCACCCCTTTCAGAAAACGGCGGCGGTTGAGCCGGAACAGGAAGCCGGGCACCTTGCCGCGGTATTCCTCGGCGATGCCGCGGTCGTAGGCGTCGAACACCGCCTCCGGGGCACCGAGGATGGCCATGTCACTGTCCAGGAACAGCGCGGCATCGTGATCGAGATCTGCGCTGCGCACGCTGCCATGGCGCGCGGTCAGT
Organism: Stenotrophomonas pictorum JCM 9942; assembly: GCF_001431585.1. NCBI lineage: Bacteria > Pseudomonadati > Pseudomonadota > Gammaproteobacteria > Lysobacterales > Lysobacteraceae > Stenotrophomonas > Stenotrophomonas pictorum. The sequence goes on from NZ_LLXS01000022.1 coordinate 13,839, forward strand.
TCGATCAGCGCCATCACCCGCGCCACATCGACATCGTGATCGGCCAGCCAGCGGCCGATCGCCAGCTGCGCCAGTTGCGCCGAGCGCAGCTCGTTGTCGCCACGCCCGGCCTCGTAGATCGCATCGTGGTACAGCACCGCCAGCAGCACCTCCAGCGGCTGCTGCCAGCCGGGCCCGGCGGCGACGTCGCGGTAGTGGTGCAGCAGCGCCTGCACATGGCCGAAGTTGTGATACGCCCGCGGCGGCTGCGCGTAGGCGACTTTGACCTCGGCCAGCAGCGGTGGCGGCAATGACAGCGGCAGCTCTTCCATGACGGCATCTTCGCAGGCCCACGCCCGCCTGCAAGCCCTGGCCTGCAGTCCAGTAGTGATGCGGGCTCAGCCCAGCGGCCAGCAGCCTTCCAGCTGATAGCGGGTCTGCCCCAGGAAACTGCGGACCAACACGAATTCGCGCACGAACCAGCGCTGCGGCTGCACCGGCTGGATCGGCATCCGCCGTTTGTCGTACAGCAGGGTGATGTGCGGGGTGAAACGCGGGTCCGGCTTCCCGCCCACGCCCTGCAGGCAGCGCGCCAGTTCCTGATGCAGCCCGTGCAGCAGTTCGGCGCCGTAGTCGCTGCGCAGTACGAACGGATTCTGCCGGTTGCCGGCAAAGCTGCCGACCTGGTCGAAGCACACTTCGAACTCGGGCATCCGCACCCGCAAAGCGGCCTGCTGCACCTTGGCCAGCAGGCTCGGCGGCAGGCCCGCATAGTCGCCCAGATGATGCAGGGTGATATGCAGGCGCTCGCGCGCCAGCGGGTGCCCGGTCAGACCATGTTCCTCGCGCAACCCCTCGGCCAGCTCGGCAATCCGCGCGGCCGTGGCCGGGTCCGGCAACACCGCGAAGAACAGGCGCTCGGTGGGAATGTCGCTGCCAAGACCCAGCGACAGCTGGGCCTCGGTAGAAGGAAGATACTTCGTCATGATCTGGCGTAGAAAGCCTGCCGGCCCGGGCCGAGCCCTCGCGGCGGGTCAATACTGTCTGGGGCCGCGGATACTAGCAGACCCCACCGCCCCCGACCCGCCCCTGATCAATTTTTGACCAACCTTCGGCAATGCAGGTGGCACAAGGCCTGCCGGTGGTTATCCACACCTTTGCCAAGGGCTGGTCCACACCGGTTGTGGATTGTGTGAAAACCCGCCGGCCCGCCTCTCACAGGCCTACACTGGTCGCGCAACAGCAGCCCCCGGGTGATCGCCATGATCGGTTGGAATGCCTTGATCCTGCTTGCCGGCTCGAGCCTGTCGCCGGCCCCTGCCACCGCGCCCCCCGAACTTCCCACACCCACCCAGCTGATGGCCATCCCGGCGGAGCTGCGCGCGCAGCTGCAGACCCGGGTGATCGACACCACGCACTCACCGGAGCTGCGGCTGCAACGGCTGGTCGAACTGGTGTTCCAGCCGGAGGGGCTGGCCCTTCAATACGACACCGGGGCGACGCTGAGCGTGGCCGAGGTCTGGCAGCAGCGGCGCGCCAATTGCCTGTCCTTCACCCTGCTGTTCGTGGCGCTGGCGCGGGAGATCGGGCTGGATGCGCGGATGCAGGAGGTCGGCCAGGTGGTGTCGTGGTACCAGGACCAGGGACTGATCTTCACCGCTGGCCACGTGAATGTCGGCCTGCGCGTGGGCGGACGCCACGCCACCCTGGATCTGGACCAGAACGTGCTGTACGACCGGCGCGGTCCGCGCCCGATCTCTGACCGGCGTGCGATCGCGCACTTCTACAACAACCGGGGAGTCGAGCATCTGGCTGCGGGCGACTATCCCGCCGCGCGCGCCTACTTCGATGCGGCGTTGCAGATGGACCCGCGCTTTGTCGCCACCTGGAACAACCTCGGCGTACTGGAATCGCGGGTGGGCGACAACGCCGCCGCGGCCCGTGACCTGGAATCGGCGCTGGCGATCAACGGCGAACATGCGCCGGCGTTGTCCAATGCGGTGGCGCTGTACACGCGCACCGGCGACATTCCCCATGCCGCGCGCCTGCAGAAAAAGCTGGACCGCGCCCGCGCACGCGATCCGTTCTACCAGTTCATGCAGGCCACCCAGGCCGAGCGCAGCGGCGACTATGCGCAGGCGATCCACTACTACCGCAACGCCCTGAAGCTGTACGACAACGCGCACCAGTTCCATTTCGGGCTGGCGCGCGCGTATTTCCTCAGTGGCGACAACCGGCTTGCCGAACGCGAGATGGAACGGGCGCGGCAGCTGGGCGACAACGAGCGGCAACGCGCGCTCTACCAGGCCAAGCTGGACAGCCTGCGACGGCTGCAGGCCCGGCGCCCCTCACATTGAGACGGCAGCTCAGGCCTTGCGCAGGAAGCAGGTCTTCAGCACCAGTCCCTTGATCTTTTCCGAGTTGCCTTCGATGTGCTCGGCATCATCTTCGACCAGACGGATATTGCGGATGACCGTGCCCTGCTTGAGCGGGATCGAGGAGCCCTTGACCTTCAGGTCCTTGATCACGGTGACGGTGTCACCGGCCACCAGCACATTGCCGTTGCTGTCGCGCACCACCAGCGCGCTGGCAGCCGCTTCGCCCGGCACCCATTCGTGGCCGCAATCGGCGCAGATCCACAGCGCGCCGTCTTGATAGATATTTTCCAGCGAACACTGCGGGCAGGATGAGGTGGACATGGCGACTCCCGGACAACATGAAAGACCGTTCATTGTAGCCGCTCACGCCGCGCTGCCGGCCGCGTAGTAAAGTGCGCGGCCGTTTTGTCCGCCAGCCTTCACGCTTCATGAAACTCGGTATCGATTTCGGCACCAGCAATTCCGCCGCCGCCGCGCTGATCGACGGCAAGGTCGTGCCGGTCAGCTTTGGCCAGGCCCAGCAGTTCCGCACCACGGTGTATTTCCCCGAGGTGATGCGCGACCCCAACGATTTCGAGCTGACGCCCCAGCTGGAGCAGCAGCTCGATGAGCTGATCGAATCCGGCCGGCGCGATGCCCGCGCGGCCGGCCGCGAGCGCGGTTTCGAGCAGCTGCGCAGTGATGCGATCCGCGTCGTGCGCCGGCAGTGGATGGAAGAACGCATCCGCGAGCCGCGCAGCTCCACCGCGCTGCTGCAGAACGCGCTCTATGGCGACGATGCGCTGGAAGCCTACTTCGAGGAGAACGAAGGCAATCTGGTGCAGAGCCCCAAATCCATGCTCGGCTACAACCTGCATCCGCGCGCCCGGCAGACCATCACCGGCATCGCCACCCACATCCTCGAACACATCCGCCTGACCGCCTCCCGGCAGCTCGGCCAGAATGTGCGCAGCGCCCTGCTCGGCCGCCCGGTGCAGTTCCGCAGCTCGATCGGCGAGGCGGGCAACGACCAGGCGCTGGAGATCCTGCGCAGCGCTGCGTTGGCGGCCGGCTTCGATGAGATCGATTTCCTCGAAGAACCCGCCGCCGCGGCCATGCACTACCACGCGGTCAGTGCGCAGCGGCACGAGGCGGTGATCGTGGACGTCGGTGGCGGCACCACCGATATCGCCCACGCCAGCGTCGGCGGCGATGCCGCCCCGCGGATCCATCGCGCTTGGGGTATCGCCCGCGGCGGTACCGATATCGATCTGGCGCTGAGCCTGGCCGGCTACATGCCGCTATTCGGCCGCGGCATCACCCGGGTACCCACCCATCATTACGTCGAAGCGGCGATGGTGCAGGACATGACCCGCCAGCGCGATTTCCGCCAGCACAACTACGACGCGGTGGAGGCGCCCTACGGCCCGCGCCTGCAGGCATTGCAGGACACCGGCAACACCGCGCGCCTGTACCGTGAGGTGGAGCGCTGCAAGATCGCGCTCAGTGGCGCGGCACACCATGCCAGCGCACTGAATTTCATCGAACCGGGGCTGAGCGTGGAAACCGATGCGCCGCAACTGGCCAGCGCCGCGCGCGGCTATCTGGGTGAACTGGACGCCCTGCTGCAGCAGGTCCGCACCGACATCGGCCATGACCCGACGGCGGTGTTCCTGACCGGCGGCATGTCACGCGCCGGCTACATCCAGCACGCCGCTGCGGCGGCGTTCCCGGGTGCGACCGTGGTCCACGGCGACCCCTCGTTCGGTGTCGTGCAGGGGCTGGCGCTGGCGGCGACCCTCCGCTAGGCGAACAGCGCGGTACCCGCGTCCCGTGCTGGCGGCCCGGCTCGGGGTCATCGACAATCAGCCCTCATCGCATCACGTATTCCTGTGGCGTTGCAGCCACGGCAGCGCGTCACGCAACACAAGGATTTCCCGGATGAAGCACTACCTCCCGCCCTCGCTGCAGCAGTGGCTCGAACCGATCAACACCGGGCTCATGATCGCCTTGATCCTGCTTGTCGCCTGGCTGTTTCGTCTGTTCACCCGGCACCTGCTGGCCCGTCTCGGCCGCCACTACACCTTGCCGGCGCCGATCGAGCTGGCGATCCGGCGACTGTCCAACTTCGTCATCTGGACCGCCACCGCGTTGGCCCTGCTCAACCAGGTCGGCGTCGCCCCGTCGGTGCTGTGGACCGCCTTCACCGGTTTTGCCGCGGTCGGCGCGGTGGCGTTCTTTGCCGCATGGAGTGTGCTCTCCAACATCTTCTGTACGTTCCTGATCTTCACCACCCGGCCGTTCCGGCTGGGCGACCAGATCGAACTGCTGGAGAACGGCGAAAAGCCCGGCCTGAAGGGAGTGGTCACCGACATCAACCTGATCTACACCACCCTGTCCGAGATCGGCGGCCCGGTCGAAGGCACGCTGATGCAGATCCCCAACAGCCTGTTCTTCCAGCGGGGTCTGCGCCGCTGGCGGGGCACCGACGCCTTGCCAGCGCCGATCCAGGGGGATGGCTGATGAAAAAGGCCGGCCATTGCCGGCCTTTCTGTCTGCGCCGGTCGCCCACCACCGGCGCGGTTCACGCGCGTGCCTTCCGTCCGTGCGAAAATTGCCGCCACTGACCGTCCCCACCGGTCGCCGCTCCAGTCAACGATGTCCTCCCCCGTTTCCTCTTGCCCTGCCCCGCAGGCAGGCGACGCTTTTGCCGTTGCCCAGCTCCAAGCCCCGCGCAGCGACCGCCAGCGCTGGCTCAGCGTCATCGCCCTGGCACTGGCCGCATTCGTGTTCAACACCAGCGAATTCGTCCCGGTCGGGCTGCTGAGCGATATCGGCGGCAGCTTCGGCAAACCGATCGAGCAGGTCGGGCTGATGCTGACGATCTACGCCTGGGTGGTCGCACTGACCTCACTGCCGTGCATGCTGCTGACCCGCAACTTCGACCGGCGCCGGCTGCTGCTGGGCGTGTTCGCGCTGTTCATCGCCAGCCACGTGCTCTCCGGCGTGGCCTGGAGTTATCCGGTCCTGATGGCCAGCCGTATCGGCATCGCCCTGGCGCATGCGGTGTTCTGGTCGATCACCGCCTCGCTGGCGGTACGTGTGGCACCGGAAGGCAAGCGTCCGCAGGCGCTGGGGCTGCTGGCCACCGGCACCTCGGTGGCGATGGTGCTGGGTATCCCGCTGGGCCGCATCGTCGGCGAATGGCTGGGCTGGCGCATCACCTTCCTGGCCATCGGCGGCGTCGCGCTGCTGGTGATGCTGGTGCTGGCCCGCCTGCTGCCGGCCCTGCCCAGCCAGAACAGTGGCTCGGCCAGCAGCCTGCCGCTGCTGCTGCGACGCCCGGCGCTGGTTTCGCTGTACGTGCTGGTGATGGTGGTGATCTCGGCGCAGTTCACCGGCTACAGCTACATCGAGCCGTTCGTACAGGCCATCGGCGGCTTCGATGCGCATGTCACCACGCTGGTACTGCTGCTGTTTGGCGGCATGGGCTTTGTCGGCAGCGTGCTGTTCGCCCGCTTCGGCACGCGCTGGCCACGCGGCTTCCTGCTGGCCGCGATCGGCACCCTGGCCGCCTGCCTGTTGCTGCTGCGCACCGGCCTGGGCAACGCCTGGCTGCTGTACCTGCTGGTGTCGATCTGGGGTGTGGCGATGATCAGCTTCGCGCTGTCGATGCAGTCCAAGGTGCTGAACCTGGCTTCGGATGCGACCGACGTGGCGATGGCGCTGTTTTCGGGCATCTTCAACATCGGCATCGGTGCCGGCGCGTTGATCGGCAGCCAGGTCAGCCTGCATCTGGGCATGCAGCACATCGGTCTGGTCGGCGGGCTGATCGCCAGCGCCGGCTGGCTGTGGTGCCTGTTCGCGCTGCTGCGCTGGCGCGGCAGCTTCCAGCTGCGCTCCGGGCAGCACTGAGGCCTGCGCCGGCAGCGGCTACCGCAGCTGGCTGTCCTTGCTGCCGCGGCGGTTGTAGCCACTGAACGCTTCGTCCTCGTCCCGCGCCTGCTGGCAGGCGATACACAACCGCACGCCGGGCACGGCCTTGCGGCGCGCCTCGGGAATCGGCGCGTCACATTCTTCGCAATGCTCCAGCCCGGGGCCGCTGGGCAGGCGGCTGCGGGCGCGCTTGATCGCGTCTTCGACCGTCGCGTCGATCTGATCCTGAACGGCGGTATCGCCCGCCCAACCGGTGGCCATGGTTGCCAGCTCCGAAGTGGAAATGACGTGACCGCAGCCTAGCGCAGTTGCTTGAACGACGGGACAACGCCGCCGCGGCGACTCACCACATCAGATCGTCGGGTACCTGGAACTGCGCGTAATAGGCGTCATCCTCGGCATTGCCGGTGGACACCGGGGTATCCGCGCTCTGGCCGTGGTCGAGCACGATCAGTTCGGCCGCGCGTTCACGCACCTTCTCCGCCGCCACCCGTGGCAGCAACGCAAAACCGTCGGCATGACGGACGATCACCAGCGCACCCGCGGACAACTGCTTGCGCTGCGCATCATCGACCAGCAGCGTGCGGATCAGCGTGCCGTCGTTGAAACGGTATTCCTGCTCGCCGGCGCGCGGCAGCTTGCGGTCGGCGATGATCTGCCGGGCCTGCGCGCGCAGCTCCTCGGCACGGCGCTGGGCATTGCGCTCGGCCGCCAGCAGGCGATCGGCCTCGGCCTTTTCGGCGCGGGCGCGTTCGGCCTCACGCTGGCTTTCGGTGGGGGCCGCCGGGCCTTTGCCATGCCGTGCCTTGACCTGCTCGCGCGCGACCTGCGACACCTGGGATTTCTTGACCAGCCCGGCCTTGAGCAGCTGTTCCTGCAGCGGATTCGCCTTTGCCATCTTCGTGATTCGCGGTTCTGTTGCTGTGGCCTGCCATGATACCGGCCTGCCCCACGTACTGCCGATGCCAATGCTCCCCCTGAAGTACCTGAACGGCTATCCCGAGCACCTGCAACAGCGCGCCCGCGAGCTGCTGGACGCCGGCAAGCTCGGCGAGGCCGTGCGCAAGCGCTATGCGCAACCCCATGCCGTGCGCAACGACCGCCAGCTCTATGACTACGTGCAGGCGCTCAAAGACCGCCACCTGCGCCAGTCGCAGCCGCTGGGCAAGGTGCTCTACGACGGCAAGCTGCAGGTGATCAAGCACGCGCTGGGCACCCACACCACCATTTCCCGCAACCATGGCGGCAAGCTCAAGGCCAGCCGCGAAATCCGCATCGCCAGCGTGTTCCGCGACGCCCCGGCCGAGTTCCTGCGGATGATCGTGGTGCATGAGCTGGCGCACATGAAGGAAGCCGACCACAACAAGGCCTTCTACCAGCTGTGCCTGCACATGGAGCCGGATTACCACCAGTTCGAGTTCGATCTGCGCCTGTATCTGACCGCGCTGGAACACGAGAGCGCCTGAGCCGGCCATCGCGGCGAGGGGCCTGCGGCGCTACACTCGCCGGCCGTCGTTGATCTTCCCGCCGCCATGACCACCCCGATCCGTCTCGACAAGCGCGTCTGCGCGCTGCTGCAGTGCTCGCGCGCGCAGGCCCAGCAGTACATCGAAGGCGGCTGGGTCAGCGTCGATGGTGTGGTGGTGGAAACCCCGCAGACGATGGTGACCGGGGAAACCGTCACCGTGGCCAGCGAAGCCAGTGCCGAGGCCGCCGAACCGGCGACCTTGCTGCTCAACAAACCGGCCGGCGCCAGCAGCGCCGACCTGCCGGCGCTACTGACCGAGGCCAACCACTTCGAGGGCGATTACTCGGGCATCCGCCCGCTGCGCCGTCATTTCCTGCGTCTGGAGGCACTGATGCCACTGGACGACGCCGCCAGCGGCCTGGTCGTGTTCACCCAGGACTGGCGTATCCGCCGCCATCTGCTCGAAACCGGGCACACCCTGGAACAGGAATACGTGGTGGAGGTCAGTGGCGAGCCGACGCCGTGGGCGATGCCCAAGCTGACCCAGGGGCTGATCTACCAGAACCGCAGCCTGCCCGGCTGCAAAGTCAGCTGGCAGAGCGAGCAGCGCCTGCGGCTTGCGATCAAGGACGTGCGACCGGGCCAGCTGGCGTGGATGTGCGCCCAGGTCGGGCTGAAGGCCGAACAGATCCGCCGCCTGCGCATCGGCCAGATCGGCCTGAGCAAGATGCCCGAAGGCCAGTGGCGCTACCTCCCGGCGACCCGACGCTTCTGAGGCGGCGTCGCCGGCAGCAGCGGCGGGCCCAGCAGCCGCAGCGCGGCCGCCGCGCCGGCACCACCAGAAACTGCAGTCGCAACGCCGGCGCCCGGCTACCGATCCCCCCGATGAGAGGCCGCGCGGCCCGGTAACGGGCGCACCCGCGGCATCGCCGCATCAGCGGCGCGTGCGCGCCTGTTCGGCCGCGGCCACGAACACCACGTCGGTGGAGGAGTTCAACGCGGTTTCGGCCGAGTCCTGCACCACGCCGACGATGAAGCCCACCGCCACCACCTGCATGGCCACGTCGTTGGAAATGCCGAACAGCCCGCAGGCCAGCGGAATCAGCAGCAACGAGCCGCCCGGCACCCCGGACGCGCCGCAGGCACCGACCGCCGCCAGCACGCTCAGCAGCAGCGCGGTGGGAAGATCCACGGCGATGCCCAGCGTATGCACCGCGGCCAGTGTCAGCACCGAGATGGTGATCGCCGCGCCGGCCATGTTGATCGTCGCCCCCAGCGGGATCGCCACCGAGTAGGTTTCCTCGTGCAGCCCCAGCTTGCGGCACAGCTCCATGTTCACGGGGATGTTGGCCGCCGAGGAACGGGTGAAGAACGCGGTCAGGCCGCTCTCGCGCAGGCAGCGCAGCACCAGCGGATACGGATTGCGGCGGGTCACCACCGCCACGATCAGCGGGTTGCCGATGAAGGCCATGAACAGCATCGCGCCGACCAGCACGGCCAGCAGATGCAGGTAGTCGGTCAGCGCGCCCAGCCCGGACTCGGCCAGCAGCGAGGCGACGATGCCGAACACGCCCAGCGGCGCCAGCTTGATCACCATCCGCACCAGCCAGGTGATGGCGTCGGCCAGCTCGCCCAGCAGCGTGCGGGTGGCGGCGCTGGCCTGGCGCAAGGCCAGCCCCAGGCCCACCGCCCAGGCCAGCAGGCCGATGTAGTTGGCATTGAGCAGCGCATGCACCGGGTTGTCGACCACCTGCATCAGCAGCGTCTTGAGCACCTCGCCGATGCCACCGGGCGCGCTCAGCCCGGCGTCGGCCGCGGCCGTGAGCTGCAACGTGCTGGGGAACAGGAAGCTGGCTGCCACCCCCACCAGCGCCGCGATCAGGGTACCGATCACATACAGCAGCAGGATCATGCGGATATGGGTCTTCTGGCCCTGGCGGTGGTTGGCGATGGACGCGGCCACCAGCACCAGCACCAGGATCGGCGCCACCGCCTTCAACGCGGAGATGAACACCGTCCCCAGCAGCCCGACCGCCTTCGCTCCGGCCGGCCAGAGCATCGACAACACGATGCCGGCCACCAGACCGATGACGATCTGCACCACCAGACTGGGCGCGCGGAAGGAGGAGGAACGGTCGGTCATCGCAGGACTCGGCACAGGGCAAACGCCGATTCTCCCCCAGCGATGGCCGCCACCGCATCCCCTTAACGTCATGGATGGAGGATCGGCGACGGCAACCCCGTAAACCCCGCTAGGATGGTGTCCATGCACACACCGCCTCCCCGCCCGCCGCGCCGGCGCCTGCTGCGCCTGGCCGGCCATGTGCTCGGCATCCTGGTGCTGCTGGTCATCAGCGGCCTGCTGCTTGGCGACCGGCTCACCCCCAAGGCGGTCGGCGCGCCGTCGAGCGCACTGCCGGTCCAGCCGGCGCAGACCCTGCTGGACCGCCAGCTGCAACCGCTGCTCGCCGCCCATCCCGGGCAGAGCGGCACGGTGTTCCTGAGCGATGGCCTGGAAGCCTTTGCCGCCCGCTCCATCATCACCCGCCAGGCCGGGCGCAGCCTGGACCTGCAGTACTACATGTGGCACGACGACATGGTCGGCCACCTGCTGGCGCGCGATGTCTATGACGCCGCCCAGCGCGGGGTACGGGTACGGCTGCTGCTCGATGACATGAACGCGGTCGGGCTCGACCCGCTGATGATGGCGCTCGATGCCCATCCCAATATCGAGATCCGCCTGTACAACCCGTTCCGCAACCGGGAGGGCCTGTGGCGGCTGGTGGAAATGGTGCAGCGGGTCTTCAGCATCAACCACCGCATGCACAACAAGGCATGGATCGCCGACGGCCGCGTGGCCATCGTCGGCGGCCGCAACATCGGCGCGGAGTATTTCAACGCCAAGCCCGATGTGAACTTCCGCGATCTGGACGTGCTGCTGGCAGGTCCCGTAGCCGCTCAGGCCAGCACGATCTTCGACAGTTTCTGGAACAGCGACATGGTGGTGCCGATCGCCGCCCTGCACCGCGCTTCCGAACGCGATCTGGCCAAGTTCATCAACCAGTCCGGGCAGGAAGCGCGCCAGCGCGAGAGCCTGCCCTACCTGGAGCGGGTGCGCGCGCGGCTTGCCGATTCGTACGTCGGAGGCGAGCTGGGATTGCACTGGACCGCTGGCGTGCAGATCCACTCCGATCCACCGCAGAAGCTGCGCGGCGCCGACCGCAGCGACTGGCTGGTCACCCGGCTGACCGGCGAACTGGCCAGCGCGCGGCACAAGGCGCTGCTGATTTCCCCGTATTTCGTCCCCGGCGAAGCCGGCACCGCCGGCCTGACCGCGCAGGTCGCCCACGGCGTACAGGTCGGCATCGTCACCAATTCGCTGGCAGCCAACGATGTCGCCGCCGTGCACAGCGGCTACATGCGCTACCGCAAACCGCTGCTGGCCGGCGGCGTGCGCCTGTACGAACTCAAGGCCCAGGACCGCCACAAGGCGTCCACCTTCGGCAGCTCCGGCGCCAGCCTGCACACCAAGGCGTTCGTGGTCGATGACCGGCGCGGCTTTGTCGGCTCGTTCAACCTGGACCCGCGCTCGGCCTACCTCAACACCGAGATGGGCGCGGTGTTCGACGATCCGGTGCTGGCCGCGCGCCTGCGCAGCGAATACCTGCGTCTGGCCAGCCCGGCCTTGAGCTACTGGGTCTATCTGGATCGCCAGCACGACCTGCGCTGGCTGGAATGGGCGTCCTCGCCGCCGGAGGTGCTGGGCACCGAACCAGACGCCTCGCTGCTGCAGCGGGCCACCGCCCGCCTGATCCGCTGGCTGCCGCTGGAGTCGCAGCTCTAGGCCGCGCTGTCGGCGCCGTCGGCGGCATCGGCACTGACCCGCTTCCACAGCCAGCCGGCCACATGCGCCGGCAGCTGCAGCGCCAGTTGCGCCTCGGCCTCGTCGGCCGGCAGTGCCCCGGCATTGCACAGCATCGACAGCGAGGCGGCCAGCTCCCCCAGCTGCAGCGAGCGCCCCAACCCACTGCCGGCGCCGTCGCTGTCCTGCAGCGCCTGCACGATGGCCGGCGCCAGCTCCCAGTGCCGGGCGATGCGCGCGGCGGTTTCGGCCGCACAGCGCTCGATCAGCTGCAGCAGCACCACCGCCGAGGGTTGCAGCAACGGCCGCCGTGCGTAGGCATCGGCGGTGGCCTGCACCACCATCGCCACACTCAGCCCGCGCAGCAACGCGGCCAGCTGCGCGGCGAAGCCGTCCTCGCGCTCCATGCTGCGGGCATGGTCGGCCGCGGCCAGCGACATGCGCAGGGTGTGATCCCACAACAGCCGCGAGAAGCGGCCGCCGTCGCGGTCGGAGGGATTCATCACCGGCTGGATCAACGCCGCCGAGATGATCTGGCGGATGCCGTCGTTGCCCACCAGCGTCACCGCCCGCTCGATGCTCTGCACCTCGCGGCGCTGGAAGCGGTACAGCGGGCTGTTGGCGATCCGCAGCAGGTTGACCGCCAGCACCGGATCACTGCCGATAATGCGGCTGATCGAACGCGCCGAAGCGGTGCTGTCATTCACGCTCTGGATCAGCTGGGGCAGCAGTTGTGGACGGCGCGGCGTGTAGCGCGGCGACAGGTCCGCCCGTCCCAGCGTGGTGCTGACCTCGGTGAGCAGGGCCTGATGTGCCGGCCCCGGCGTTTCCTCGGGCAGCGCGGGCAGGCCCAGTGCCAGCACATGGAACTGCTGGCGCAATGCGCTCAGTGCAATGGGTTGCACCTGCGGCAATGACGCCTGCGGGCCGGTGTCGGAAGGTGACCGCGACGACCAGCGCGCAGGCAGCTTCCGGCCTCCGGCCAGACGCGCGATCAGAACCACTGCCAATGCAGCCGCGATGGCCGCCAGAATCACCATGTTCAACGTATGCGCCATCCGTGCAGAACCCCACCATCCCTATCGGCCGTGGCGGCAGCGAGTTGAGCAGAGCGCCGAACAACGCCCGGCGCCCAGGCAACCGGCCCCGGACAGGGCCGGCGTGACGCGGTGTTGCTTACTCTTCGACCTTTTCCAGGACGATCCCCATCGGGCCTTCCAGCGAACCGTCTTCCTTGATGGTGAAGTTCAATTGGGCATTGCCCTGCGGCAACTGCACTTTCAGCGACTGGCCGTCGCGTTCATAGCTCATCTTCTGTGACACGCCCATGGCTTCAACCGTCACCTCGCCATTGGACTGGAAGGCATAACGGGTGATCCCCAGCTGATCGCCATAGGTGCCGTTCAAACCCTGGCTACATGCAGACAACAGGCACAGTAGTGCCACGCCAAAAAGCTTTTTCATTGTTTTCCCCTGTGATGTGTAGATACCGCGCTTCCATACGCCGCTTCCGGCGCCGGCGATTCTGGCACATCAACGCTCGCTGGCGCCCGTCGTTACCGGTGTTTGCGTGGCGGTGGTGGGAACAACGCGGCGCACCAGCACCAGCGCGAATGTCAGCCCCGCACCGATGGTCAGCACCGCACCGGTGGCGAACGCGCTGGCCAGGCCGACCTGCGAGGCAATCAATCCGGCCACCACCATGCCCAGTCCGATGCCGACATCCAGCGCGGAGAAATAGGTGGCCACCGCGGTACCGCGCTGCGCATGCCCGCCCAGATTTACCATCATCGTCTGGTAGGCCGGATAGACCACGCCAAAGCCGAAGCCGACCAGCACGCCGGCGGCGTAATACAGCCCCGGCCCCGGCGCCATGGCCATCATCCCCAGCCCGGCCACAATCGCGGCGGTGCCGCCATGGGTGGCCCGCACCACGTTGCCGCCATCGATCAGCCGCCCGGAGAACGCACGCGAAACCATCATTCCCACCGCCATCAGGGTGAAGAAGATCCCGGTGTTGGCCGCACCCAGCTGCTTGCCATAGATCGCCGCGAACGCCAGCAGCATGCCGTAGCCCAGCCCGATCACCGCCAGATTCAACGCCAGTGGCAGACCCCGCACCAGCAGGAACCGGTCCAGCGACAGCACCGTTGCCGTGCCCCGGCGCTGCTTGTGTGATGAACGCACGCGGGTGGCCACCAGCAATCCGCCAATACCGGCGCCGATGGACACCTTGAAGATCAGCTCGAACGGATAGTGGTCCATCAGCCACAGCCCCACCATCGGCCCCAGCGCCATCGCCAGACTGCTCATCAGACCGAAAAAGCCGATGCCCTCCCCGCGGCGCACCGAGGGAATGATGTCGATCGCCTGGGTCGCCGCCGCCGTGCTGAGCACCGCGAAGGTCACGCCGATGCCCAGCCGCACGATCACGAAGGCCAGGACGGTATGCGCCAGCAGATAGCCGGACGTGAGCAGCACATACCCGGCCAGCGCCGCCAGGTAGGCATGTTTGGCATTGAATCGGTCGACGATGAAGCCGGAAAACGGCCGCACCAGCAGCGCGGCGATCACATAGCTGGAAAGAATGCCGCCCACCGTCGCTTCACCGATCTGCAGCTGCTCCACCAGGTGGAACGGCAACGTCGGCATCAACACGTAGAACGACAGGCCCATCAGGAAGTTGGCCAGGCACGCCAGCAGGAAACCCGGCGTCCACAGGACAGGTTTGAGCTCGGTCATATTGCAGCCAGTCTAGCCAGCGGCGCATGACCTGCCGCGGAACGCCCTGCGCCGGCCGCCCGAAGCGATGACGGCGCACCGCCGCTGCGCTTAAGCTGGCCGCCACCGCGCTGCCGGAGCCGCCCATGACCCGCCTGCTGATCGTGCTGTCGATGCTGCTGATGTCCACCGCCTGCACCCTTGCACGCACGAGTACGGCGGTCGCCGGCCGCGGTCATTTCGAAGCGCGCGAGCTGCCGTTCGAGGGCCGCCTGTTCCGCTACCAGGTCTTCGTTCCGGCCCGCCGGGATCCGTCCGGGACACCGGTCGTGCTGTTCCTGCATGGCTCGGGCGAGCGCGGCGACGATGGCCGCCGCCAGTTGCTGGCAGGGCTCGGCCCGTGGCTGGAAAAGAACGCCGACAGCTTCCCGGCGCTGGTGGTACTGCCGCAGGTGCCCCAGGACGAGGAATGGCTGGGCCGCAACGCGCGCATGGCGCTGGCCGCGCTGGATGCGGCCAGTACCGAGTTCCACGCCGATCCGCAGCGCATTTACCTCACCGGCATGTCGATGGGCGGCTACGGCACCTGGGAACTGGCCTTGATGCAGCCCCAGCGCTTCGCCGCGCTGGTGCCGGTGTGTGCGGCGATCACCGCCCCGCGCATAGGCCGCACCACATTGCGGGTGGATCAGGTGGCCGATGAGACCGATCCCTACACCGCCGTGGCCACCCGGCTGCGCGGGGTACCGGTGTGGATGTTCCATGGCGCCGATGACACCGTGGTGCCACCGACCGATGCGCGCCTGATCGCGCAGGCCGCACAGCGGGTCGGCGCCGACCTGCGCTACACCGAACTGCCTGGTGTCGGCCACAACGCCTGGGATCCGACCTACCGCGATCCGGCGATGTGGGCGTGGCTGTTCCAGCAACGGCGTCCCTGAGCGGCGCGCGCGCCGTGCCGGCTCACCGGCGCGATGCGCGGCTCAGCCGACGCCGCGGATCGCCAGGGTCAGCGCCAGCACGCTCAGGATCACCGCGATCGTGCCGTCAAGCACGCGCCAGGTGGAGGGCTTGGTGAACAGCGGCGCCAGCAGGCGCGCGCCCAGTCCCTGCATGGTCAGCCAGGCCGCGCTGGCGGTCACCACACCGGCGGCGAAGGCCATGCGGTTGTTGCCGAAATTGTCGGCGATCGAGCCGATGACCATCATGTCCAGCCAGAAGTGCGGATTGATGATCGAAAAACCCGCCGCCGCCATCAGCGCGGTGCGCAGCGACTGCTCGGCGTCATCGTCCAGCTGCATGCCGCCGCCCCCGCTGAGCGCGCGGCGTGCCGATTGCAGCGCATACCAGGCCAGGAACGCCACGCCGCCCCACAGCAGGACCGTGGTCAGCCATGGCAGTTGGTCGGTGAGCGTGCGCAGCCCGGCGACGCTGGCGAAGATGAAACTGGCGTCGATGGCGAAGCAGGTGGCGATGATCGGGACCACGTGCTGGCGCATGATGCCTTGGCGCAGGATGAAGGCGCTCTGCGCGCCGACGATGGCAAACAGACCGATACCGATACCGGCGCCACTGAGCCAGGCGCTGCCGGCAGCCTGGGTGGAGATAACCGAAAACATGGGGAAACTGCCTTGTTGCGAGGGGGAGCGCCGCAGCGGGGGGAATCACCGCCGCGACTGAACGACGCAATTGTCGCAATGCAGCATCAAAAAGTGGAGCTAAACTTCGTTAACCATCTTTAGCGGAACTTAATCGATGCGCATCGATCACGCCCAGCTGCGGGCCTTGGCCGCGGTGATCCGCGAAGGCAGTTTCGAGCGCGCCGCGCTGTCGCTCAATGTCACCGCCTCGGCGGTATCGCAGCGGATCAAGGCGCTGGAGGACCGGGTCGGCAAGCTGCTGGTCAAGCGCTCCAGCCCGACCGTGGCCACCGCCGAAGGACAGATCCTGGTGCAGCTGGCCGAGCAGACCGCCCTGCTCGAACGCGATGCCTTCGAGCGCATCGGCATCTCCGACAACGAACTGCCACGCGCCAGCATCGCCGTGGCGGTCAACCACGACAGCATGGAAACCTGGTTCCCCGAGGCGGTGCAGACCTTCTCGCAGCACACCTCCACCACGCTGGATCTGCACACCGAAGACCAGGACCACACCGTGGCCCTGCTCCGCCAGGGCGCGGTGCTCGGCGCGGTGACCACCCTGTCCGAACCGGTGCAGGGCTGCCAGATCCACGCGCTGGGCAGCATCCGCTACGCCGCCACCTGCACCCCGGAATTCCACGCCCGCCATTTCGCCAAGGGCGTGAACGCCCAGTCGCTGGCGCAGGCGCCGGTGCTGGTATTCAACCGCAAGGACGACATGCAGGCCCGCTACGCGCGGCGTCTGGCCGGCGTCGACCATCCGCTCGATGCGCCCACCTGGTGGATTCCCTCCACCCGCGCCTTCGTCCATGCCAACCTCGGCGGACTGGGCTGGACCATGAACCCGCTGCCGCTGGTGCGCCGCCACCTGGAAAGCGGCCGGCTGGTCTACGTCAAAGCGCGCGCGTGGGAGGACGTGCCGCTGTACTGGCAGCACTGGAAGGGCGAGGTGAACTCGATGGCGCTGCTGACCCGCGCCATCCTGCAGGCTTCGGCGATGCTGGTGCGCAAGCGCAGGTAACGCCTTGCGCGCCCTCACCGGCACGCCTGCAATCCCGCAGAAAGCCCACCCGGCTCACCCGGATGGGCCGGCTCCGCGTCGCGCCCCCCGCACTCAGCGATGGGCCAGCGCGTAGTCCAGTGCCCCGCGCACTGCCGCCACCTGTGCCAGATCGCATTGCTGCGGCGTGGCCTTGGGGCTGTCCGGGTAGACCTCGGTGGTGGTGGTGTAGCGGGCATCGGTGATGCTGGCGCACAGTCCCAGCGCCTTGAGCGGATACTCGATGACGCCCGGCGCCACCACCGGCGAACCGATGATCTGCCCCTGCGCATCGGCCGGGGCGATATGCGTCACCTTGGCCACTTCGGCGTTGACCGCCTGCTGGAATGCCGGCTGCGGGTTGAGCGAATCGGCACACAGATAGAAACCATCGGGAATCTCGCCCGGTTCGAACGGCTTGCCGTCGCGCGCGGCCAGCGCCGGACGGAATTCGGATTCGTCGCTGTCGGTGGTCTCATGCAGATCGATATGCACCAGGAAGCGGCCCTGCAGCGGCGCCACCAGCGCCATCAGGGCGGCCGATTCCTGCGCCGGGCTGTCGGGCACGAACGAGCGGTTCGGATCCAGTGCCAGCGCGTTCCAGCGCTGGATGCGCTCATAGCCCCACGGGCTCACGCACGGCGCGATGAGCAGATTGCAGCGACCGGTGTAGTCGGCCGCATGCTGGTCCACGAACTGCAGTGCGCCCTGCACGCCGCTGGTCTCATAGCCGTGCACACCCCCGGTCACCAGCATCACCGGCAACGCCTCGTCCCAGTTGCGGCTGCGGATCGCAAACAACGGATAGCGACCGGACGGATAGTCCAGCTCCCCGTACTGCGACACATCAAAGCGCTCGCGCAGCGCGTCGATCTTGCTCACCACTTCCGCGGCGTAGCTGCGCTGCACGGTCTGCCGCGCCAGCCACTGCGCCCGTTCGGGCGCGCCCCACGGCTGGCCGGGCGTGCCCACGGGATAGAAAGCGGCAGCGGTATTCATACACACACTCGTCAAAGGTCGAAGACAGGGCCGAACTCTACACCCAAGCCACGCGCCGGTTCATGCCGGGCATGGGCGTTTGCATGAACCGCAACGCAACCGCGATCGCGCCGTTTCATTTTCCGTTTCGGCCTGCACAGGCAGGCTGCAACACGCCGTTTCCAACACGCCAAGGAGCCTCTTATGCGCATTGTTTCCTTCCCGCTGGCAGCGACCCTGCTCGCTGCAGGCATGCTGGTCGCCAGTGGCGCGCACGCACAGACCTATGGCCCACGCGATGAAGGCCGCCGCTTCGACGATGGCAGCCGCGTGGTCTGCCACGACGTGGAAGTGGCCAACAACGCCCGCGACCAGAACCGCGTCGCCGGCACCGCCACCGGCGCGGTGATCGGTGGCCTGCTCGGCAACCAGGTCGGCAAGGGCAATGGCCGCAAGCTCGCCACTGTCGGCGGCGCAGTGGCCGGCGGCCTGGTCGGCCGCAATGTGCAGGGCCGCAACCAGGAGCGCAACGGCCAGCGCGTGGTCCAAACCCGCTGCGAACGGGTCTATCGCTGATCTTCCGTCCCCGCAAACAACAAAGGCCCCTGTCGGGGCCTTTGTTATCGAAGGGAAGCCACTGCCACAGCCGCTGCGCTCAGGGCTCACCGTTGTCGGGCATCAGCAGTACCAGCGGTGCGCAGGCCGCCGTGCTGCAGCCGAAATAGCGGGTGACATCGCCACTTTTCCACACCGCAGTTCCGGCGGCATTGATACTGAAATCCCAACGCTTGCCATCGGCCTGCACCACGCCTTCGATGCTGCAGGGCAGCTGATAGAACCCTTGCGTCGGCATCTGCGGGTACTCGGTGGCAAGCGCGAAGAACCGGCCGGCCGCATCGGCATCCAGCCTCCATTCGCTGCACGCCCTGGGCAACTGGACGCCGCCAGCTGCCGGTTCGTCCGCCAGGCGGGCACCCTGGATACTCAGCACCTGCGGCAGATCCATGCGCTCCTGCTCAGCGCGAGGGTCCCCCTTGCTGCACCCGCTCATTGTCGACAACAGCAGCAGGCTGATACAGGCCAGCCCCCTCCCCGAGGGTCTTGTATGAAACGACATCGTGCGCATAGACGTCCTGTTCTCCCAGTCCGTACTGCTGTTGAAGAATTCCAACCAGACGGTTGATTGCGACGGTCTGGGCCGCGGTAGGGGCCTCCCAACTGCCATCGACATGTCGCGCCACCACCTCGATTCCGACACTGTCTTCATTGAGGGGATAGCGCTGCGGGTACTGCTTGGCTTTTTCATGATTGTGGGTCGCCGTCGGATTGAAGCCGCGCTTTTCCGCCAGCCGGGATTCCTCCTCCGAACAGGTTCCCTCCTCCACGCAGCGGGATTTGATCTTGCCCACATGCAGGGTCTTTTGGCCAAGGGACGCGGTCTGGTAGATCGTCCCGTCCTTGTCGATCAGGAAGTGGGTGCCGTACTGGACCCCATCGCGGCCGCTGGCAAAGCTCTTCAAAGCGCTCGCGGCGGTTGCCGACTCGGTCCGGTGCATCACCAGCGCAACAGGCTCGCCCATGGACGAACGCCCCAGCCCCGGCACTTCATGCCGGGTGACCGCCTGATCGGTGAGGTAACCATCCGCTCCCACCACCGGCTCCGTGGCGCTCGTCTGCTGCACCCCGCGCAACGGCACATTCACATGATGGACCGGAGGCTGCTCGCCGAAGGGGCGATACACAGCGAACACACGGTCCTCGTTGACCAGCACCTGATCCACGCGCGCCATTACCGGATTTCGCTTCACTTCGGCATGCAGCGCTTCGAGTAACCCCTGTTCCAATGCCGCGCCAAGCCCCAGCTCGACGATGGAACCCTGCAATTGCTCCCGTAACGACATCGGAGTCGTCTGCACCGCCGGATCTGTCGCTCTTTCCATGCTGCCTCCATCCCTGATGGCCCCTGCAGGCGGAGATGTAGCAACCTCACCGTCAATGACGGGTTAATCGAACAGGACTGTCATCACACTTCCAGTGATGCGCTGCCCGCGACTCATCGCACCGTATGGCTTTTCCAAAGCCCATCACGGATACGCAATGGTGTGACGGCACAGCACCGCCCTTGAACAGCCAGCACCGCATACAACAAAGGCCCCTGTCGGGGCCTTTGCTTTAACTCTCTACGATGCTCAGTTCCTGCCGGCCAGCAGCGCGCTGATGTCGGCATCCTTCTGCAGCCACAGGCCGTTCATCCATTTCTGGAACTGCGCGCGGAAGGTGCGGTCGTCCTGGTAATTGCCGCCGATCAACTCGGCCGGAATCGGATGCTGGCGGATCAGCACCTTGATCTCCGGAACCCGGTTGCTCATCAGATCCATCATCGACGGGATGCCCTTGGGATAGACGATGGTGACATCCAGCAACGCGTTCAGCCCCTTGCCCATCGCATCGAGCACGAAGGCCACCCCGCCGGACTTGGGCTTGAGCAGGTGCTGGAACGGCGAAGACTGCGCGGCGTGCTTTTCAGCGGTGAAACGCGTGCCCTCGACGAAGTTCATCACCGCCACCGGAATGCTCTGGAACTTCTCGCAGGCCTTGCGGGTGACTTCCATATCGCGACGGCCCAGTTCCGGGTTCCTGACGATCTGCTTGCGCGTGTAGCGGCCCATGAACGGGAAATCCAGCGCCCACCAGGCCAGGCCCAGCACCGGCACCCAGAACAGCGAACGCTTCAGGAAAAAGCGCAGCAGCGGAATGCGACGGTTGAACACCTTCTGCAGTACCACGATGTCCACCCAGCTCTGGTGGTTGGCCAGCACCAGGTAGTGCCCGTCACGCTGCAGGTCGGCCTGGCCTTCCACGCTGAAACGGGTGCGGGTGAACAGCGCCAGCATCGCGCTGTTGACCGCCACCCAGCTCTCGGCCAGACCGGTCAGCAACGGATTGCAGGCCAGCCGCACCCGCTCGAACGGCAATACCGCCTTGACCAGCGCCACCACGAACAGCGGCAGGCAATGGGCCAGCGTATTGAGGGCGATCAGCAACAGGATGGGAGCAACGCGCAGCCACTTCATAAGAGCACCGGGGCAACCCCGAAAATCAGGAAAGTGCCACAGGGTAGCAAAACCGCCACCGTTCCCCTGTCCGACCAAAGGGGTAGACGCGGGCGGGCGCTTGAGGCCCGGCAACGGCGCCCGGTCCTGCGGCAGCAGACGCCCCGCCGCCCTATCACATCGGCTTTTGCGGATTCCGGGCCAAATAACATCAAGTTCAGCGACGGTTGTGCAGGATGTCCGCGCTTCCCCGCCCTCCTTCGCGCACCCCACTACCGGGGGCGTACCGGCGCTCATTCCGCGCCACCTCCACGGGAAGTCACGATCGTGGCAACGACGCCGTCAGCGGCAGCGTTGCCGTTCCGCCGGGCGGCAATGCGCCTGCCAACGGCGAATCGACAGAAGGAAATCCGATGCCCCGCAAGGCTACAACCCACCGCAGCAGCACGTCCTCGAAGTTGAAGCAGGCCAGTGCCAGCAAGAGCATGAGCTTCGATATCACCAGCGAAAGCATCGCCTCGGACCTGGCCGCATTCCGCAAGCAAGGTGGCAAGGTCGAGGTGCTGGGCAACACGCCGATGCGCGTGAACGTCACCGCCTTCCGCTCCAAGGGCAACACCGAGCGCAAGAAGGCTGCCGCCCCCGAGGCGGCCAAGGCGTAACGCCGCCAGCACAGGGCGCGGCATCCTCGCGCCCCGTCTCCGGAAGGCCCCGCATTGCGGGGCCTTCTTCGTTGGTGGAGGGCAACCCGCGCAACAGGCGACCGGCCTCAAGCACACGCCGCTGCGGCCGATATCCCTGCTTCGTCGTCGATGTGACCGCTGTTTTCACCAGGAGCCCTGTGATGCCGCTTTCCCTCTCCCGCCTGCGCCTGCTCGTGGCTGTGCCACTGATGCTGGTCCTTGCCGCCTGTGGTGGCCCGATGGATACCGCCCTGGTGACCGGCAACGGCGCCGATCCGTACTTCGCCTCGCTCAACCCGGTCTTTGCCAAGATGAGCGAACACGAACAGCAGGGCTTCAACTGGGCCGTGTCGGACCTGGATCTGGACCGCCTGCACAGCCGCTACCCCGGCAACAGTCCGCGCCAGATCATCCGCGGTGAAGTGGCGCAGGTGCTGGAAACCTATCCGGCGCGGATCGCGGCGCTGGAGCCGCAGGCCCTGCAGGCGGCGCAAGTGCGTGCGCAGTTGGCACAGGTCACCGCCGTGCAGACCGCCTTCCGGATCGAGAAGGACTTCTTCGGTCTGGCACCGAAGATCAGCGCCACCATCGAGAACAACAGCCCGCTGCCGATCAGCGCGTTGGAGTGGAACGCCGCGTTGTATCTGGACGACGCCGAAACGCCGGTAGTGACCACCACCCTGACCGACAACTACCGCGACCGGGGGGGCCTGGTCCCGGGCGGCCGGCACAAGCGCGAGTTCGCCATCGGCTTTGTGCGCGGCGACGAGACCTGGACCACGCTGGAAATCCGCAATGCAAAACGCACCCGGGTGGTGCTCGAACCGCTGGCCACCAGCGTGCAGGACTTTGGCGACCGCCACTACCTGCCCGAAGACCCCAGCGCGGAAATCGAACGCCTGCGCAGCGTGATCGCCGCCGCCACGTCCTACCAGGACATCTGAGCACCGGCACACGCCCGATCGCCCGCTGAAAAAAGAAGCCCCGCCATGCGGGGCTTTTTCAATTCCGGTGGAGGTCGAGGTAACCGCCCGCCGGGTTTTGTCGGGACGTTGCCGGAAAAGCCGCCGGTTCCTACGTGAGTCCATTTTCAGGGGCGCTCAACCGGCTATGCTGGCGTGCGCTTGTTGCGCCGCCGACGGCTGCTGCCGGACGGCGCCCCCGACCTCCAGGAGAAAATGATGAGCAAGGGTATGGACCAGAAGAAGGACCAGAAGAAGAAACCGGCCAAGACGATGAAGGAAAAGAAGGCCGAGAAGCGGGAAAAGAAAGCCAAGTAAGGCAAGCGGTGTCGCCGTGACGTTGTCCGTCGCGGCGACGGGCGCGCAAACGACGCCCGCACCACACCCCCCGGCGGCACGGGCCGCCCCCTGGCAACACCACCTGCTCGACGTCCCCGTTGAACAGGACAGGCGCCGCCCCGGCGCTACCGCGACTGCGCCGACGGCCACACCGCATTCGTGCCAGTCATGCCCCATCCCGGCGCGGACCGGCACCCTGCTCGCCCGGCCAATGAACCCGGTACTGTCCCGCCGGTATCACGGCGTCAGGTACCCGCTCACCTCCTCGGCCTGCCGCTGGCTGTCTATGGCCAGCAGATCCTTGAGGATGGCCGTGTGCCCGGAGCCGGCAATCACCAGCACGCGATGGCCCGGCGCGGCCGCCTTCTGCACGTTGGCATACATGCGGAAATTGCGGTGCCACCAGCTGGCCGAGGCATCGGCACCGGCAAAGCTGCCACCGGCATCCACCGCATTGGTGCGGATATACAGATCCTTGTTCTCGCGATCACGCGCCACATCGTTGCTCAGCTGCAGCAGCTGCAGCAGCTGCGGCAGCGACAACGTGGCCTGCTCCTGCCCGGTGCGCTCGGACAACATCTTGAACGTCGCCTCCATTGCCGCCTGCATCGCCGGATCGTGTGCCTTGATGTAATTGAACATCGGCTCCGCCTCCCAGCCCACCTGGCCCTCGTCAAAGCAGGTCACCCGGTCCAGTCCCGCCGCTTTCGCCACGCGGAATCCGATCTGGTAGGTCTCGTTGGACTTCAGCGCGAAGGTGCCTTTCCGGTAACCGTCAAACTCCGCATCCAGCCGGGGCTGCGCCGACGCCTCGCACTCCACCAGCACATCGGTGGGCGCGAAGGCCGCCAGCCGCGTGGCCAGCCCGTCCAGATAGTCCTGGTTGGCCGGGGTCATCACGTCGATCACGCCGGACTTGACCATATCCAACCCCGGATTGGCGAAGTGGAAAGCCCCCAGCATCAGCACCTTGCCCGGCGCCGGCGTGCCCCCGGTCGCACCCGCCACCGCAGGCAATGCCATCACACACATCAGCAGCGCAGCGCGCTGCCATCGGTTGAAACTCATCTCTTGCCCTCAGGTTGTATGTACGGCCATCGAGTCGGGTACCACTGCCAGATCAACGGGACCTTACCGCCAAACCGGCAGGGCACCAGCACCAACCCGAGTGGACCCGCTGGATCTCACCCAACGACAACGATCTGCCAGATGGCCGACCGTGCGCTTGACGGCATCGCAACGAGAATCGGCGTAACGTGGCGCTCCCCACTCCCGCCCGCGCCAGCGGCACACCTATCTGTCCAGGAGCAACATCATGCGTATCGGAATCACCATGGGCCTGGTCCTGCTCATCAGTCCGCCAACATGGGCCGCATCCAGCGGCGGGCTGCCGCTCTTCAACGCGACCTGTCCTCTTGGACTGGAGGTCCATGGTGATGAAGGCGGGCCGGTGTACGTGAATGGCAAGGAAGCCGTACTGAAGAAATTCAACGATAACTACTACGAAGCCAGGGATGCGGCGACCGGCACGACCCTCTCGCTGTCCAAGAACCCGGACGGCACGCTGTCGGCCTCGTATACGGGACGCGGCGGCGCGAACGGCGTGTGCCAGATGCACACGACGGCCGACGTGAGCGGTGCGTCTCACGCTGCACAGCCCACTGTGGCCGCCTCACCGGCCGCGCGTGGCCCCGTTGTAACCCCAGGCAACATGCCGGCGTTTTGTCGTGGCGAGGTATCCGGGATGTTTGCTACCCGGCCTGCTTATGTGAAGACCGATCCGGTCGCCCGCGCCAAGGACGGCAGCACCTCGATCGACGGTACGGTCGACAAGGGCAGCGAAGGCATCAAGCAATTCAGATGCCGGTTCGATGCCACGGGGCGCTTCATCGACGTCATGGCGCTGACGAGCGACGGCTATTGACTGAGACCACCGGCCAGACCCCGGCGGCGATGGACAGGCGCGCGGCCGGCGCAGGGAAATGCATGACTGAGCACGCCTGAGGCGACAAAGGCCCCGCACGGCGGGGCCTTGTCCATCTGGCATCCGCGGCGGACCGGGCTCAGCCCTTGGCCGCCGGCGCCTGGAACACCGGCTCCAGCAGCCGGAACGTGCCGGCATCGGCGTCCATCTCCACCTTGCCGCCAACCGGCACAATGAACTGCTCGCGGATGTGGCCGATCATCGCGCCGGTATAGGCCGGAATGCCCAGCGGCAGGATGTAGTCATCCAGGATCTGGTCCAACGTCAGCGAACCATAACCATCGCCCGGCTTGCAGTCGTTGCAGTCGCCGAAGATGAAGCCGGCGATCCTGTCCAGCGCGCCCATCAGCTTCAAGGTGCTGAACATCCGGTCGATGCGGTACGGCGCCTCGGCCACGTCCTCCAGGAACAGGATCTTGCCGGTGAAGTCCGGCAGGTACGGCGAGCCGGCCAGCGCGGTCAACACGGTGAGGTTGCCGCCGATCAGCTCGCCCTGTGCGCGCCCGCCACGCAGGGTCACGGTACGGTTCTTGCGCGGCACCAGCTCGTCATCACTGCCGGTCGTGTTCTGGTAGTTCATCAGCTCGCGGTTGAAGAACAGGCGCTCGAACTGGTCAACGTTGAAACGCGGCCAGCTACCGGCGCCGATCGGGCCGTGGAAGGTCACCAGCCCGGTTTTGGCCTGGATCGCGCAATGCAGCGCGGTGATATCCGAATAGCCCAGCAGCACCTTCGGATTGGCGCGGATGCGCGCGTAGTCGAGCATCGGCAGCAGCCGCGCCGCACCGGAACCACCGCGCACGCAGACGATGGCCTTGACCTGCCTGTCGCCGAACATGGCGTTCAAATCCCCGGCCCGCTCGGCATCGGTGCCGGCCAGATGGCCGTGGCGGGCGCCGTAGTGGGCACCGGTTTTCACCTTCAAGCCCAGCGCTTCCATCGCCTCGCCCGCCAACTGCAGGCCCAGCCGCTCGCTGGTGGCACCGGACGGGCTGACCAGCCCCACCGTGTCGCCCTTGTTCAATGCCGGCGGCAACAACCGGCGCGGCGCGGCCGTCGCCGCCATTGCGCCCTGCAGGCCGGTCAGTGGGAGTGCCGCCGCCAGTGCCGCACCGCCGATAAAACGCCTTCTATCCATGCCCACACCCGCAAAGAAAAACGTTCCGCAGCCTAGCAACCCCGCGCAACGCCCGCCAACCTGCAACGCAGCACGGGGGCCCGGTGTTTTTCCGGCACCGCGTCGCGATATGTGCCTGCAGCGCGCCGCACGCGCGCGACGTGGCCGCGGAAAACAGAAAGCCCCGCAGTGCGGGGCGCTTGATTACCGGGGAGCCAACAACAACGGATTACGCCGGCCGCTGCCGGTATTTTTCCGCCGCCGCGCCGAGCTCCGCAATCTTGAGCACCCGCGCCTGCTCCGCCTTGCGCAGCGCTTCGCGCGCCTCTTTGACCACCTCGTTTGCCAGACTGTGGCTGGTGTGCAGACGCTTTGCGTCCATCGCGGTATCGAGCCGTTTCTGGGCCAGCTTTATCGCTTTGTCGACGCGATAGAGAGGACCGTTCAAACCCACGGTAAGAGGGGGATCGTAGCTTTTCGTCATGACGTGCATCTCTGATCGGATCGGCATCACCGCCAGGCGCAAAGCACTGCGCCTGTACGTGGCCATTGGGAAACATCGGGGGAAGCATTTGGTTGAGGCGCCCCGGCCTCAGCGCTGGTCCAGCGCGTGATGGATCAACACCACGCATTGCGAGGCGAACAGCATCGTCGGCCCCAGCGTGATCTTCTTGGCGCCCATCCGTTCCAGGCTGGGGATCACCTTCTTCGGCATCGGGATATGGTCGGTCAGCACGAAGCACGGCTTGTCGGCGAACACCTGCTCGCCGATCGGCGTGCCCTTGGGGTCCATCAGGAACAGCTGGTGGTCTTCGGCCAGCTCCTGCATCAGCCGCTCGAAGCTGAGCGTGCGCACCGTGACCCCGGATTCCACCGGCCGGCTCTGTTCCTTGCCCATGCCCTGCGACACATCCAGCGCCTTGGCCACCTTGCCCAGCAGCGCGGCCTCGTGGAAGCCGTTGAACTCGTGCATGGCATTGACCTCGAAACGCACCGTGCGCGAGAAGTCCTGGGTGCTTTCCAGCACCAGATAGACCACCACATCGGCGCGGTGCGACTGGGCCACGAAGATGGCGTTCATCAGCGTGTGCGCCAGGATTTCGGTATGGGCGTCCTGCCCCACCGAGGCCAGCAGCTTCTGGCGGTCGGTGGGCGCGGCGCGCGCGCGCATTACAAAAGTTCGCATGGGGCTCGTGAGGGGTCCGGGGGAAACGCGACAGCGCAGTGCCGCCGGCGCATTGTCGCGTGAAACCAGCCACTGGGCCATGTTACGGAACGCCCGGGCGCCCTCCCTGCCCTCATCTTAGACAGGCGGCCACCGGGCCGGCAGCCGCAAAGTGGGGCCCAAGGTGTCCAGCACCGCGGCAGCCCTCCCATTGCCGCCCCCCGGTAGGCGCAAAGCCCGCTAGGATAGCTTCTGAGCTACTCCGTTGAGCCTTTTTTCTATTCCGGATAGCTTCTGAGCTACTCCGTTGAGCCTTTTTTCTATTCCGGATAGCTTCTGAGCTACTCCGTTGAGCCTTTTTTCTATTCCGGATAGCTTCTGAGCTACTCCGTTGAGCCTTTTTTCTATTCCGGATAGCTTCCGAGCTACTCCGTTGAACCTTTTTTCTATTCCGGATAGCTTCTCAGCTACTCCACCGAGTCCTCGGACTGCTTCCGGCGCCCCCGGCCTGGCGCCCCAAACACGAACGGCTTTGGCCTTGCACCGAGGCATCGAACGCCCCCACAACGAAACAGGCCGCCCTAGGGCGGCCTGTGAGAACGCATGCGCAATAACTACCGCTTACGCCGACTCGGGCTCCGGCTCGGAACGGCGGCGGCTTTTCTTCCAGCGAAAGCCCAACTCGTTGCGCAAGGCGTCCAAGCCCTTGTCCCGACCCGAGACCTTGAGCTGGTTGTAGCCCTCCAAGGCCACGGTCATCACGTCGCTGCCCAATGTCATTTCGGTATCCGATGCACGACCGCCGAGCCGATTGAGGCGATCCATGATCGGCCGCAACTGATCGACCGCCACCAAATCGGCTTTGGCACCGGGCAGCGCTGCCGACAGGCTGGGCGGAATGATGTCCGGGTTCTGCTCCAACGCCTCCAATGCCCGGCGAGCGAACACTTCTGAGCCCGGCCCCATCTTCAACATCCGCCGGCGCTGAAACGGCTGCATGGCCGTCAACTGGCTCAGCTCCGTTTCCAAGCTGAGCAACGCTGCGTTGATCCGGTCTACCTGTTCTTGCGACAACACCAAAGAAGCCTTGCTCTGTGCCATTTCGAACTTCCCTTTCATAGAAAGCCACCTTCTTGGCGGCAGGCCTATTGCGGGCAATGGCGCATCAGATGACTATCAGGCCTTGTCTTTCTGTGCTGTCACAGATTGCCGATGAAACTGTCAGAAAACTCTGACAGCGCCCGGTTTTCCACGCACTCAAGCGTGCCTGCATCAGGGTACATGCGCAAAAAAAAGTAATGCAGGCTTGGCCGCGATCTCCCTATTTGATCTCGGGAATGAAACCCGCAGTGTCTGCCAACGACAGCTCCCGAAGCTCTTTCCAGCAGTCCTCCTTCTTTGCCCACTCGCTGACCATCCTGCCGTTTGCCGTCGAGTGCAAGGCGGCATTTACCTCCCTTGCCCACACCCGAATCTGATCCTTGAACGCGCCAGAAATACCCTGCTGCTCCCATATACGAACAAGATCAACCCTGCCCCCATGGGCCTTGGCAATCAGCGACACAAGATAGATGGCCACATTTCCTTGAAATGCCGGGAACATTGGCCTGACAAGCGAGTGGACCTGCTTGAAAAGAATCACCTTGCCGATCATGCGTTTGAATGCATGAGCATCTGGAATGATCGACTCACCACGCTCTTCCCGCTCACGCACATCATCCATGAACCGGGCAAAATTTTTCTGCCCACCAAGGCTTGCCAGATCCGGCCTGCCATCCCACGAATTGAGGAACTTTGCGAGATCCGTCTTGGTCAGCCGACGTGCAGGCGGAACAACGTTCGTCTTAAGGTTCCTGTACCTCGCTGGTGTACTTCCTTCGCGGGCCAACATGGTTGTATAGCTGCCGGCCGCGCGCTCATAGAACCAGCGCCCAACGCCATCGGGCAGATACACTGAATTCGAGAGTTTTTCCAGTTCAACATGGAAAGGAGAGTTCGCGGAGAGATCGGATTGTTTGACAGTATTCTGGCTATTGGCAAACCGGGAGATGTCGCTGATCAACGCCTCCTCCGCAGCTGGATTATCGGCTTTGAGGACAACGACCTTTGCGGGAACGCCAACTCTTCCAAGATCGGTGTCAGCATATTTCTTCTTGGTGAAATAAATCGAGGCCGTTGTCTGCCCACCGTTTACGATCTGCATGCCTTTCAACCAAGCAATCCCAGGACCGCCCTGAGTGGTCCTCCCCAAGCTTGCCTCGTCGGCAACAACCACAATTCCATTGTTATAGGCGACAAATTTTTCCGGCTCTGACCGCAGGGTCACCTGTATCCCCTTATTCACCTTGCCTGTTGCACTGAGGAATGATCGGACATTGGCCTCAAGAAGGCGGGCTCCATACTTGTCATAGAGATGGCGTAAAACCTCTCCGGGGAAAACGGTCATTGCATAATCGTAGGAATTGTCTCCACCGGAAATGTAGACACAAGGCAGTGGGCCGCCGGCGACATCCGTGAAGTTTACGACCAGCTCGTCCCTCGGCTTGCCTTCCGAAAGGTGGCGATGCAGTCGCTCAATATCCATTACCTCGAGGCGAATGGTCTTTCCCGCAATCTCCTGCGACTTGAAATTCTTTGTCTTGACCTGCCCATCGGTAAGTACGTAGATCCGGACTTCTTCCAGCTCCCCATATCCCCGTTCGATATGAACAGCGAGCTCATGTCCGTCATGGGCAGGATCTAGGGTCTTTGCCATCTTCCCTTCCGCAGACAACTTCAGAAAGCGGAAGCAGTACTCGGCGGCTTGCTTGGTCTCCGAGTCTGGAATTGGCGTCAATTCCTCAGAATCGAGATACACGGTGACAAACAGATCAAGACGATCTCCATCCTCGGAAATGGAGTACCCGCTCAATCGGATGTTCCCCCTTCCGGCCCTGCCGTCCACGTGACAGACCTGGGGCTCGTAGGTCATTCCTACGTCCTCCATGTGTTTCATGACGATCTCCGAGAAGACCAGCTCAGGATAGGGATACGCTGTTCCCGATGCGACTGCCCTGTCGGCGATCTCATCTCTCACCTCGGCACGAATCTGCCCCAGAAACTCGATCAACTCCATGCTGCATTCACTCCTAGATTTGAAGAAATTTCACTGAACGTGATCGCAACCACCGGTATCACATCCAGATCCATCGTGTACTTGGCATCGTAAATAGCGCTGGGCACGTTCGCCCTTGTCAATCGAGGAGAGTCATCCTCTACCAAGCGATAGGCCAACTCGCGATTTACGAAGCGCCTCACGTAATTATTCCGCATGGAGTCGATGTAGCCGGCGGCAACAAGCCTGCTGGAGAGCAGCGCGATCGCGGCTTCGTCATGAATTTTCTCTTTGAGCAAATCAACGAGATCGGGCAACGTACTCCCGTTGTTGGATTGCCCAAGCCTGACCGAACCGACATAGAGCGGCTGATAGAGGCTATTGTCCAATTGATCCAGATTCCCGATCTTGGCCACAAATCCCTTCGGAGCGGTGGTGGACTTCACTTCAATCCCGCCGGGACCGATCCTGAAGTCATGCAATCCGTCGGTGGGCCCGACCCATGATTGGATCGCGTCTGCCGCGAGCATCCCATCGGATATCAAATTTCCAAGTACAAACAACTCCCCGACCAAACCAATCTCCTCCTCTGCGGAGAGAAGGTCTGGCCGGTTGTGTTTCATGAAGTTCTGCCATGCATGGATCCGTGTCATCAGGGCAGAAAGAATTCCTTCTCCTCCATCACCACCTAAGCGCGCGAGCAACGAAACGAGATCGGCGGCCATCAAGGAGAACAGCGGAAGCTGACCGCCCTGCTGACGCACCAAGGCAAACCATGTTCGCTTCGATGCATCTCCAGGCAACTCGGTGTGGATGAATATGAAGCCTTGTCCACGAGGCAGCTGGGATTCGACGGGTACCGTTGCACCAGAGATTCCAACCAGAAGGCTCTCCTCGTTACCAGTGCCCTTTCTTCCAGCCATGACCTTGCAACCGTTGGCACTGAACAGATCAATGACCTTCCAGCCCACACTTCCGGCTTCGCCACTCAATGCCCGCCACGCTGAGGCAAGCTGCTCCTCTTCATTCAGAGGCACCATAATCCTGCTCCCAGCCTACATTGTTGACCTTGTATTCGACCCGGGCATCGGCTTTACTGCCCGGAAAGCTGATGGCAAAGCCTATGACATCAGACAAGCCATCCGACGTGTTTTTCTCAAACTGAGGATCCACGGCATACAGAAGAAGAAGTCCCCTATCAGGCTCAGGAGGAACTCCCAAGGCACCGAGTCCTCGAACTTTTCTGATGGCTGGGCCACCAGGTGTCGTGGGTCGCTCCGTCGATTTCGCCTCTTTCTTGCTTTCCCACATTTCAATTGTGGATTGCAGGGCAGCTTCCCATTGCTGATGATTCAATCCAATGGTTTCGTCTTTCGGATCCGACAGAACACCGATGGCGAATCTTCCACCATCGAATAGCTCAGCACCACGACTGATCTTGTTAATTTCAATGCCTGGGGAAAGCAATATTGGAGTACCGCTCTGCTTGCCGAGTACGGCCACATTCCAGCTGGTCAGCTCACCAAGCATCGACATCTTCTGGATGAATTCGGCGAGGACAGCACTGTTGACCCGATGGGCGTTACTGTTCGTTCGGTAATCGGCAAGAAAATCCACAACCGCTTGCACAGACACATTGCTCCACAGGTGGCCGCTCCACGAGTTCGAAATTTCACCGAAAGAGTTTCCAAATTTGTTCCTTTCTTGAGGATCCCCCAGGTTCCCGATGAATCTGCGCGTGGCAGCCATGTTCTTTTGCGCATCCCCCTTTGAGAACGAAATCGTCTGCATGAGTTGACCGCTGTAGGAGAGGAGCAGGGTCTTGGCACTCCGCATCTTGATCTGGGATGTCACCATGAGTTCCGGGTGGGACTGCACCTTGAGACCAAACTCCCTCGGGGTAGCCCCTGAATTCGCCATCAGGTCGAACTCCTCCCGTAGCTCGGCTGCGGCATCGGAGATGTGCTGGAACCACTCAACCAGATCGGGAGAGGTGTACAGACGACACAGGTCGAGATAGCCAGGGCGATAGCCGAACCAGCGGCCCATCTGCATCAGCGTGTCGTACATCTTCGAGGCACGCAGGAAGTAGCTGGTGCAAAGCCCTTCCAAGGTAAGCCCACGAGCCAGTTTATCCCCGCCGATGGCGATAACCTTCAACCCCTTCTCCTTGTTCTCCTCATAGTCCAGGGCATCTTTTGCGGTGCCATTGATCATCCGGACATCTATGTCCTCAAGAACGTCGGGAAGAGCCTTCAGCACCTCATCCCATGAAAAATCGTCAAGGGGAATGTCGCCAAGTCCGGCGGCCCTGACTTCGTGCGTGGCTGGCAGGAAATCCAACTCCCATATGACGCGAAATCGCTCCAAGATCTCCTCGTGCCCCATTCTCCGGCCAATCCTCTGCCGCAAAGACTTGACGTAGTTTTCGACGTCAGCCTTGACGTACTGCTGCACCTGATTGAAGCGCGTCACGTGGACAAGCATCGAACTGTGCATATTGACTTGGCCCCGCAGAACGCGAGCAGCGCAAGCAAGTACAAAAGAATCGATTGCGGCGCGCAGGCTGGGGGGAAGCTGCTCTGTGGCGCTCCAGACAGGAACATGCCCATTCCTGTGTTTGACCGGCATCCAATCTGTATGCCCGTCTTTCGACTGAAAATCCTCTACTTCCTTCACCAGCGGCAATTTTTTTGTTCGTCCTTCAGGGGACGGATGGCCGAACACGACGGAAGGTCCCACGTAATTGCTGGGAGCAGCCAAGTTCTGGATGAAGGCCGAAGGAAAAAGATCCGCTCCTTCGGTTTTTGTCTCGCCACGCTCATGGATGAAAATATTGGCGAAAGGTGTGGCGGTATAGCCTACATAGGCGGATCGGGAGAAGGAGTGCAATATGCGCCGGATCAGCTTGTTTATAACTGTCGGGTCATGCTCTTGATCTGGAAGCTCTGTAGCCTCATCCATTACGTCGTCGGCCGTATCCACGGATGCATTGTCAGCCTCATGGTAATCCCCCCATTAACCAGAGTTCTGAGAAGTAGAGCTATGCGGCCATGGCCAACCGCTGCTTGGGGGTGATGCCGCCCAAGGCCATGTTTGGGCGTTCATGGTTGTACATCCACA
>NZ_LLXS01000023.1:2500-5629 GCF_001431585.1 Stenotrophomonas pictorum JCM 9942
TGAAATATCTAAGTAACCAGAGGAAAAGAAATCAACCGAGATTCCCTGAGTAGCGACGAGCGAACGGGGAACAGCCCTTAAGCTGGTATGGTTCTAGAAAAACGGTTTGGAAAAGCCGGCCATAGAAGGTGATAGCCCTGTATTTGAAAGGGCCATTCCAGTGAAGACGAGTAGGGCGGGGCACGTGAAACCCTGTCTGAATATGGGGGGACCATCCTCCAAGGCTAAATACTACTGACCGACCGATAGTGAACCAGTACCGTGAGGGAAAGGCGAAAAGAACCCCGGAGAGGGGAGTGAAATAGATCCTGAAACCGTGTGCGTACAAGCAGTAGGAGCTCGAAAGAGTGACTGCGTACCTTTTGTATAATGGGTCAGCGACTTACTGTTCGTGGCAAGCTTAACCGTATAGGGGAGGCGAAGGGAAACCGAGTCTGATAAGGGCGCATAGTCGCGGGCAGTAGACCCGAAACCGGGTGATCTAGTCATGCCCAGGGTGAAGGTGCGGTAACACGCACTGGAGGCCCGAACCCACTCCCGTTGCAAAGGTAGGGGATGAGGTGTGATTAGGAGTGAAAAGCTAATCGAACCCGGAGATAGCTGGTTCTCCTCGAAAGCTATTTAGGTAGCGCCTCATATGTATCCTCTCGGGGGTAGAGCACTGTTATGGCTAGGGGGTCATCGCGACTTACCAAACCATTGCAAACTCCGAATACCGAGACGGACTGTATGGGAGACACACGGCGGGTGCTAACGTCCGTCGTGAAAAGGGAAACAACCCAGACCCACAGCTAAGGTCCCAAATTTTGTGCTAAGTGGAAAACCATGTGGAAAGGCACAGACAGCCAGGAGGTTGGCTTAGAAGCAGCCACCCTTTAAAGAAAGCGTAATAGCTCACTGGTCGAGTCGGTCTGCGGGGAAGATTTAACGGGGCTAAGCACAGAACCGAAGCTTGGGGTGCATAACTTTGTTATGCGCGGTAGAGGAGCGTTCCGTAAGCCTGTGAAGGTGAGTTGAGAAGCTTGCTGGAGGTATCGGAAGTGCGAATGCTGACATGAGTAACGATAATGCGGGTGAAAAACCCGCACGCCGAAAGCCCAAGGTTTCCTTGCGCAACGTTAATCGGCGCAGGGTGAGTCGGCCCCTAAGGCGAGGCAGAAATGCGTAGTCGATGGGAAGCAGGTTAATATTCCTGCACCTCGCGTAAGTGCGATGGAGGGACGGAGAAGGTTAGGTGTACCAGGCGTTGGTTGTCCTGGGGAAAGGCGGTAGGTTTGGATCTTTGGCAAATCCGGGATCCTTTAAGACCGAGCACCGAGACGAGTCTTTATGACAAAGTCACTGATACCACGCTTCCAGGAAAAGCTCCTAAGCTTCAGCTTACGCAGACCGTACCGTAAACCGACACAGGTGGGTAGGATGAGAATTCTCAGGCGCTTGAGAGAACTCGGGTGAAGGAACTAGGCAACATGGCACCGTAACTTCGGGAGAAGGTGCGCCATTGTCGGTGGATCATGCGATCTAAAGCTGACGATGGCCGAAGTAACCAGGCCGCTGCGACTGTTTATCAAAAACACAGCACTCTGCAAACACGAAAGTGGACGTATAGGGTGTGACGCCTGCCCGGTGCTGGAAGGTTAATTGATGGGGTCAGCCGCAAGGCGAAGCTCTTGATCGAAGCCCCAGTAAACGGCGGCCGTAACTATAACGGTCCTAAGGTAGCGAAATTCCTTGTCGGGTAAGTTCCGACCTGCACGAATGGCGTAACGATGGCGGCGCTGTCTCCACCCGAGACTCAGTGAAATTGAAATCGCTGTGAAGATGCAGCGTTCCCGTGGCAAGACGGAAAGACCCCGTGAACCTTTACTATAGCTTTACACTGAACGTTGAGTTCGTCTGTGTAGGATAGGTGGGAGGCTATGAAACTGTGGCGCTAGCTGCAGTGGAGCCATCCTTGAAATACCACCCTGTCGTGCTTGACGTTCTAACCTAGGTCCGTAATCCGGATCGGGGACCGTGTATGGTGGGTAGTTTGACTGGGGCGGTCTCCTCCTAAAGAGTAACGGAGGAGCTCGAAGGTACGCTCAGCGCGGTCGGACATCGCGCACTGTGTGCAAAGGCATAAGCGTGCTTGACTGCAAGATCGACGGATCAAGCAGGTAGGAAACTAGGACTTAGTGATCCGGTGGTTCTGTATGGAAGGGCCATCGCTCAACGGATAAAAGGTACTCCGGGGATAACAGGCTGATACCGCCCAAGAGTTCATATCGACGGCGGTGTTTGGCACCTCGATGTCGGCTCATCACATCCTGGGGCTGTAGTCGGTCCCAAGGGTATGGCTGTTCGCCATTTAAAGTGGTACGCGAGCTGGGTTCAGAACGTCGTGAGACAGTTCGGTCCCTATCTGCCATGGGCGTTGGAAGTTTGAGAGGGGCTGCTCCTAGTACGAGAGGACCGGAGTGGACGAACCCCTGGTGTTCCGGTTGTCACGCCAGTGGCATTGCCGGGTAGCTATGTTCGGAAACGATAACCGCTGAAAGCATCTAAGCGGGAAGCGTGCCTCAAGATGAGACTTCCCGGGGCACAAGCCCCCTAAAGGAACCATATAGACTATGTGGTTGATAGGTCAGGTGTGTAAGTACAGCAATGTATTGAGCTAA
The DNA here is from genome assembly GCF_001431585.1 of Stenotrophomonas pictorum JCM 9942. NCBI lineage: Bacteria > Pseudomonadati > Pseudomonadota > Gammaproteobacteria > Lysobacterales > Lysobacteraceae > Stenotrophomonas > Stenotrophomonas pictorum. The sequence goes on from NZ_LLXS01000023.1 coordinate 5,161, forward strand.
CTGATACTAATGATCCGTGTGGCTTGACCATATAACCTCAAGTTGCCTTGGCCGACATGACATGTCGATAGATCCAAGTGCACGCTACGTCACAAGACCAAACGTGAGACTGAGCGCCTTTATGCGCTTTTTACTCAAGTAACCAAGGGATCACTCCCGGTTGCTCGAATGAAAAGCCGGCGACGCTCCAACTGTCTCCCTGGTGAAATTAGCGCTATGGAACCACCCGATCCCATCCCGAACTCGGAAGTGAAACGTAGCTGCGCCGATGGTAGTGAGGCTTAAGCCTTGCGAGAGTAGGTCATCGCCAGGGTCTTTACTGAAAATCCCCGCTGCATACGCTGCGGGGATTTGCTTTTACCAGGCTCCTTCCGCACCCGCGGTGGGAACTGCACGGAAACCGCATCCGAGCCGGCGCACTGCGCTGCTCCAACCGTCTTCCTGATGAAAACAGCGCTGTGGAACCACC
>NZ_LLXS01000024.1:0-34005 GCF_001431585.1 Stenotrophomonas pictorum JCM 9942
CTGCCTCGTCAACACCTTTTTCGAGGCGGTGACTTCAAGCTTTCCTTTCGCTTGCGCCTCTTGCGAGGCCCCTGCGTCGGGGGAGGTGAAGTATGTGCCTCTTTACGGGCTTTGTGAAGGGGTTGTGGAAAGTTTTTTCCAGCAATCGTTCATTGCGCCCTGGAGCGGCCCGTACTGCTTTGCTTGCACTTATCGGTGTACACAGCAGTACGCATCCAGATGATGCTGATCAAGGCTTACGGGGTGATGAGGCAAAGGGGCGTCGCCCTACCCTCTCCCGGCGGGAGAGGGCTTTGGCCGCTCCCCGGGGGAAGCGGCCTTGCTCACCTGCGCCGTCAGCCCGCCACTACCAGCAGGACGCGGGCGAAGGTGCGTTTGCCAACCTGCAGCAGCCCCTCGAAACCAGGCTGCAATACGGTCTGGGCGTCTTCGACGACTTCGCCATCCACCTTTACCGCGCGCTCCTTGAGCTTGCGCGAGGCCTCGGAGTTGCTCGGGGTGAGCCCTGCCGCCGTCAGCAACGCACCGATACGCAGTCCTTCAGCCGGCACGGTCACTTCCTGCAGCGGCAGCTGGGTGATATCGCCCTGCCCGGTCACCGCGGCATTCCAGCCGGCGATGGCCTGCTCGGCGGCGCCGGCATCGTGGAAGCGGGTGGTCAGCTCGCGCGCCAGGCGCAGCTTGATCTCGCGCGGATTGATCGTGCCGGCCTCGACGGCGGAACGCAGCTGCCCGGCCTCGTCAATGGAGATGTCGAAGCTGAGCAGGTCGATCCAGCGCCACATCAGGGTGTCGTCCACCTTCATGGTCTTGGTGACGATGTCGATCGCCGGCTCGCTGATGCCGATGTAGTTGCCCAGCGACTTGGACATCTTGTTGACGCCGTCCAGGCCTTCCAGCAGCGGCATGGTCAGCACGATCTGCGGCTTCTGTCCGTGGTGTTCCTGCAGGCCACGCCCCATCAGCAGGTTGAACTTCTGGTCGGTACCGCCCAGTTCGACGTCGCATTCCAGCGCCACCGAGTCGTAGCCCTGCACCAGCGGATACAGGAATTCATGGATGGCGATGGATTGCTGGGCGGCGTAGCGCTTGGCGAAATCGTCGCGCTCGAGCATGCGCGCCACGGTGTGCTGGCCGGCCAGACGGATCATGTCGGCCGCACTCATCTTGCCGAACCACTCCGAGTTGAAGCGCACCTCGGTCCTGTCCCGGTCCAGCACCTTGAACACCTGCTCCTCGTAGGTGCGTGCGTTGGCCAGCACATCCTCGCGGCTGAGCGGCTTGCGGGTCAGGCTCTTGCCGGACGGATCGCCGATCATGCCGGTGAAGTCGCCGATCAGGAAGATGACCTGGTGACCGAGATCCTGGAACTGGCGCAGCTTGTTCAGCAGCACCGTGTGGCCCAGGTGCAGATCGGGAGCGGTGGGGTCGAAACCGGCCTTCACACGCAGCGGACGGCCGCTTTCCAGCCGCTGGCGCAACTCCTCCACTTTGAGGATTTCATCGGCACCACGGCCGATCAGGGCAAGGGCTTCATCAATCGAGGACACGCAAAACTCCCGGCTTCGCCGTTAAAAACATGAATGGTGTTAAGTGCAAGTTAACCGCGCCGCAAGATCGAAAAGCCATGTGGCTCAATGGTTTGACGCGGTATTGATACCTGTCTATGTTACCCGCGTTTAGGCCCGCGATCCGGGCCGGCCAGAGAACTGAGTGATGTCCCAACCCGATCATGGCCCCGCGCGCAAACAACGCTTCAAAGAACGCCTCAGCGTCCTGCACGACACCGCCCTGCATCGAAAGCTGAAACACCACCTGCCGGCCGCGTTCAACGAACGCTGGACCCGACGGCATTGGATCCACGCCAGCCTGTTCGCCACCATCGGCGCGTTGGCGGCGACGATCGTGCCCGGCTTCTCCAATGCCATCGATCTGCCGGTCCCCACGTCCCACTCCACGCTCGCCCTGCCCTTGCCGCCGCTGTCACTGGCCCGCCGCGGCGAGACCCCGGGCGACAGCTGGCAGATCCAGCGGGTGGAACGCGGGCAGACCCTGAGCGATCTGTTCGCCGCCGCTGGCGTGCCGGCATCGACCATGCAGCGCGTGCTGGACCACCCCGGCACCCGCGAGGTGCTGACCCGGCTCAAGCCCGGCACCGAGATCGCCTTCGACCTGCCGGTCAACGGCACCCTGCGCAGCATCCGCTTCGACCGCGATGCCAACCACCGCGTCGAGCTGTCGCTGCAGGGCGACCAGATCCGCGAGAAGGTGATGCAACGCGCCAGCACCACCCGCACCGTGGTCGCCAGTGGCGAGATCACCAGCTCCCTGTACACCGCCGCCCGCCGGGCCGGCCTGTCGCCCTCGGCCATCGCCACGATGACCGACGAGATCTTCAAGTACGACATCGACTTCTCCAAGGACCTGCAGCCGGGTGACCGCTTCAGCGTGGTGCTGGATGAAACCTGGCGCGAAGGCGAGCGCATCGACACCGGCAAGATCCTGGCGGCCACCTTCCAGACCGGCGGCAAGACCCACACCGGCTTCCGTTTCGAGCGCAACGGCAAGTCCGAGTACTTCGATATCAGCGGCCGCCCGCTGAAGAAGAGCTTCATCCGCTCGCCGATCCAGTTCGCCCGCCTGAGCTCGAACTTCGGCTCTCGCCGGCATCCGATCCTGGGCACCATGCGCATGCACAAGGGCGTGGATTACGCCGCACGTACCGGCACCCCGATCATGGCCGCCGGCGATGCCCGTGTGCAGTTCGCCGGCACCCAGCGCGGCTACGGCAATGTGGTGATCCTGGATCATGGCCGCGGCCACACCACGCTGTATGGACACATGTCGCGGCTGGGCCCCTACCGCACCGGCCAGCGTGTCGCCCAGGGCCAGGTGATCGGCTATGTGGGCTCCACCGGCATGTCGACCGGGCCGCACCTGCACTACGAATTCCGCGTCAACGGCGTGCACCGCAATCCGCTGTCGGTGACGATGCCGCCGCCGGAACCGCTCAAGGGCGCCGAGCTGGTCGCCTTCCGCGCCCAGACCGCGCCGGCGATGGCGCGGATCCAGGGCATGGAGGAGCTGATCTATGCCGACGCCGGTAACCGCAAGCCGGCCGCCACCCGCACCGCCAGTGCCGCGGCCACACCCGCACCGGCCGGCAAGCGCGGCTGACCTCCGCGTTCCACGTTGACGCCACGGGCAGGGAGCTGGAAGCTTCCTGCCCGTCTGCTTTCCGGTTCCCGCAATGACGCCTGTCGATCCGCACCTGCCGCTGTTTGTTGGCCTGATGTCCGGCACCAGCGCCGATGGCATCGATGCGGCGCTGGTGCAGTTTCCCGAGGACGGCGGCTGCCGCTTCATCCATGGCCATACCCATCCGTGGGAGCGCCCGACCCGCGAGCTGCTGATCGCGCTGGGCCAGGGCGGCGAGCCGGCCTCGCTGGACGCGCTGGGGCAACTGGACGCGGCGGTGGGCCTTGCCTTCGCCGCGGCAGCCAACCAGCTGCTGGCGGAGGCCGGGTTGGACCGCACCCGCGTGCGTGCGATCGGCTCGCACGGCCAGACCATCCGCCACCGGCCGCTGGCCGACCCGGCTTTCACCTGGCAGATCGGCGATGCCAGCCGCATCGCCGAACTGACCGGCATCACCACGGTGGCCGACTTCCGCCGACGGGATGTCGCCGCCGGGGGTCACGGCGCACCGCTGATGCCGGCGTTCCATCTGGCCATGCTCGGCAGCACCGGTGAGGACCGTGCGGTGCTCAACCTGGGCGGCATCGCCAACCTGAGCCTGATCGCGCGTGACGGCAGCATCCGCGGCTTCGATACCGGCCCGGCCAACGCCCTGCTCGATGGCTGGTGCCAGCGCCACCTGGATTGTCCTTACGACGCCGACGGCGCGTTTGCCGCCCGCGGCCGGGTCGACGAGGTCCTGCTGGCGAAGCTGCGCGCCGAGCCGTGGTTCGCGCTGCCGCCGCCCAAGAGCACCGGCCGCGAACAGTTCCACCTTCAATGGGTGGAAGCGCATTTCGCCGACACCCCGCCGGTGCCGGCGGATGTGCAGGCCACCTTGCTGGAGCTGACCGCCGCCACGGTGGCCGATGCGCTGCTCGCGCATCTGCCCGACGTGCGTCAGGTCCTGGTCTGCGGCGGTGGCGTACGCAATCCGCGCTTGCTGCAGCGCCTGCAGGCCCGGCTGCCGGACGTGCGGGTCGGCTCCAGCGCCGGGCACGGCCTGGACCCGGATTACATGGAAGCGATGGGCTTTGCATGGCTGGCGCAGCAGACGCTGGCAGGACGCCCGGGCAACCTGCCCAGTGTCAGTGGCGCGCGCGGACCGCGCATCCTCGGCGCGATCCACCCGGCCTGAAACACCACTAGAACCCGCCGCCGGCCGGCAACGCCTTCAACGCCAGAATCGCTTCGGACAGCGCATCGACCTCCGGATTCTCGAACCCGCCGCGCACTTCCTGCTCGCCGGCGAACAGGCCCTGCTCCAGCAGCGCCAGACAGGTCTGTTCATGCGTCCAGCCGCGGGCCACCGCCAGCCGGCGGATCCGCTCAAGCAGGTGCGGATCGACATCCCGCAACGTCACATCGGCCATACCCACCACCTGTTGGCTACCGGTGGATCCCCCCGCGGGCATGATCAGACAGACCACCGCGCGATTCAACGCTTGCCGCAGCTTCCCGCGTCAGGCAGGGCGCGCCAGCTGCGTGGTCGCATCCACTTCGCGGCGCAGCCACCAGGCCATCAGCAGCCCCGGCACACCGACCACCACCGACACCAGGAAGAACACCTGCCAGCCGTAGGCATCGGCCAGCACGCCGGCGAATGGGCCGACGAACACCCGTCCCAGCGTGGCGAACGCCGACAGCAACGCGTAGTGGGTGGCCGAAAAACGCGTGCCACACAGGCCACTGAGCAACGCCACGAACGCCGCCGTGCCCATACCCCCGGCGAAGTTGTCCAGGCTCAGCGCGAACAGCAGCAGGCCATCCATCGGCGTGGGCTGGTCCAGGTGCACGATCAGCAGGTTGAACGCCGGCACCTGCACCGTACCCCAGGCGCCGGCCCCTTCCCGGGCCAGCAGATAGAAGCCCAGATTGGACACCAGCTGCAGCACGCCGAAGGCGATCACCGCGTTGGACAGGCGTACCCGCAGCAGGAAGAAGCCACCGACGATGGCGCCCACGATCGTCATCAGCAGGCCGATGGTCTTATTCGCCAGCCCTACCTCGGCCTGGCTGAAACCCATGCCCTTGAGCAGGAACGGCGTGGACAGGCTCAGCGCGAAGGCATCGCCGACCTTGTACAGCACCACCAGCGCCAGGAACGCGCCGGCCCCGCGCATGCCGAAGTAGCTGCGCAACGAGGCGTTGAGGGTCTCGAACGGTACCCGGCGGGTGGCGCCCAGGCCCATCAGCATCGCCGCGGCGATCTGGGTGACGACGAACACCAGCCGTACCCAGCGGTCCTTGCTGGCCGGATCCAGTCCCAGCAGCACCAATGCCTGGTGCGCCAGCCACGCGCCCAGTGCGACGCCGGCCACCAGCGCCAGGAAGCCGCGCAACTCGCTACCGGCCCGGGATACCGGCGCCTTGAAGCGTTCCGGCAGCGGCGGCATCAGCGCCAGCGCCAGCACGCCCACCGTCGCGGCCAGGGCGGCCATCACCCGGTACACCTGCGGCCAGCTCTGCCACTGTTCGGCCCAGATCAGGGTGATGCCGCCGGACAGCACCATCGCCAGCCGGTAGCCGAGCACCGTCAGCGAACCGCCCAGGCCGCGTTCGGCCGGTGCCAGCAGGTCGGTCCGGTAGGCATCGATCACCACATCCAGCGTCGCCGACAGGCACGCCACCAGCACGGCCGCCGAGGCGAACAGCGCCAGATTGCGCGACGGCGACAGCGTGCTCATCGCCAGCAGCGCCGCGGCAAGTAACAGCAGCAGCAGCACGATCCAGCCGCGCCGGCGCCCCAGCAGCGGCAGGTCGAAGCGGTCGATCAACGGCGCCCACAGGAACTTGAAGGTATAGGGAATGCCAATCAGCGACAGGAAGCCCAGCGTCACCAGGTCCAGCCCGTCCACCGTCAGCCACGCCTGCATCGCCCCGCCGGTCAGCGCCAGCGGCAGCCCGGAGGCGAAGCCCAGCAGCAGGATCACGAACAGCCGGCGCAGGCGCTGCAGCCCGGCCGGCGGGGCCTCCAACACCGCTTCGGTCACAGGTCGTAGTCCACGGTGAACGGGGCATGGTCGGAAAAGCGCTCACCGGTGTAGATCGAGCAGCCGCGCAGACGCTCACGCAGGCCAGGGGTGAGCAACTGGTAGTCGATGCGCCAGCCGACGTTGTTGGCACGCGCCGCGCCGCGGTTGCTCCACCACGTGTAGTCCTGCCCGTCCGGGTGCAGCGCGCGGTAGGCGTCCACCCAGCCACGGCCCGTGGCCGGATCGGCCAGTTCGGCCCGATCGGCGCACAGCCCGTTGAGCCAGTCGCGCTCTTCCGGCAGACAGCCGGAGTTTTTCTGGTTGGACTTCCAGTTCTTGATGTCCAGCGCGCTGCGCACGATGTTCCAGTCACCGCACAGCACGTAGTCGCGCCCGCTGGCCAGCCACTCGTCCAGGATCGGCCGCAGCCACTGCATGACCTCGAACTTGAAGCCCTGGCGCAGCTCGCCGGAGGAGCCGGAGGGGATATAGAACGAGACCACGCTCAGGTTGCCAAAGCGCGCCTCGATGTAACGGCCTTCATCATCGAACGGCGCCCAGCCCAGCGACGTGCGCACCTCGTCGGGCTCGCGCCGGCTCCAGATCGCCACCCCGCTGTAGCCCTTCTTGGTGATTGCGTCGCGGTAGAAGCAGTGGTGGCCGTCCGGGCGGAACAGCGCGTCGGTCAGCTGCGCCTCCTGCGCCTTGGTTTCCTGAATACACAGCACGTCGGCCTGCTGCTGGGCGAACCAGTCGCCAAAACCCTTGGTGGTGGCCGAACGGATGCCGTTGGCGTTGAAACTGATGATGCGCATGGAATACCGCTGGCTGGACCTGGGACCGGCACAGCATACCGTCCGCCCCAGCAATCGCCGAAGCCATGCTTTACCCTAGGCGCCTTCAATAGACGACAAGAAAACGCATTTACATGAGTGACCACCGTTCCCGTTTCCTGCAGCTGGCGCTGAACGCCGACGCGCTGCGTTTTGGCCAGTTCACCCTCAAGTCCGGCCGCGTGAGCCCGTATTTCTTCAACGCCGGCCGTTTCGACACCGGCCTGGCACTGGCCCAGCTGGGCAACTGCTATGCCGACGCCATCGACGCGGCCGGGATCGCCTATGACCAGCTGTTCGGCCCGGCCTACAAGGGCATCCCGCTGGCCACCGCGATCGCCTGCGAGTTCTCGCACCGCGGCCGCAACCTGCCGCTGACCTTCAACCGCAAGGAAGCCAAGGACCACGGCGAGGGCGGCACCCTGATCGGCGCGGACATGGCCGGCAAGCGTGTGCTGATCGTCGATGACGTGATCACCGCCGGCACCGCGATCCGCGAGGCGCTGGCGATCATCCGCGAAGCCAACGGCATTCCGGCCGGTATTGTCGTTGCGCTGGACCGCCAGGAGATCGCCTCGGAAACAGACGCGCGCTCGGCCGCGCAGGCCGTGGCCGCCGAGACCGGCATCCCGGTGATCGCCGTGGCCAACCTGGCCGACCTGCTTGCATTCGCCTCCGGGAACCCGGAACTTGTCGGCTATCGCGAACCGCTGCTGGCCTACCGTGGCCGCTACGGCAGCAATCCAACAGGCTGACAGCAGGGGGCTGCCATGGCGCTGGACCGGTACAACACAGGGGCGACGTTGCTGATGCTGCTGGCCACGCTGGCGGCACCGGCGCTGGCGCAGAACAAGGGCGATTCCGGCAAGAAACTGTATTGCTGGGATGAGGGCAGCCGCCGCATCTGTTCGGACACGCTGCCACCGGAAGCGGTGAACAGCGCGCGCCAGGAGTTCAACGCCCGCAGCGGCACCCGCAGTGCCGAAATCCAGCGCGCGCTCACCGCCGAGGAGCGCGCCGACGCCGCCCTGGCCGAGGCCCAGCAGAAGATCGATGCGGCCGCGGCCGACACCCGCAGGCGGACCGAGCAGGCGATGCTGGCCACCTATGGCAGCGAGGACGCGCTGCGTCGGGTGTTCGCCGAGCGCACCGCGATCGTGGACAACAACATCAACACCGCCCTCTACAACGTCGCCAGCCTGCGCGAAGCGCTGGCCGCGCAGCTGCTGTCGGCCGGCAACCGCGAGCTGGCCGGGCAGAAGGTGAGCGACAAGCAGGCCGGCGAGATCCGCCAGCGCCACACCGAGCTGCTGGCCCAGCTGCGGCTGCAGGCCGCATTCGAGCAGCAGCGCAAGGCCATGGAAGTGGAGATCGCCGAAAGCCTGGCCCGCTACCGCGAACTGAAGGGAATTGCGCCACCCGCCGCGCCGGACGCAGCGCCCGCACCCGCGCCAACCCAGGGCTGAGCGGGCAGCGCCGCAGGCACGAGAACGAAGCGACCTCCGGGTCGCTTTTTTCATGGGTGTGGCAATACACCCGCCGCCCCGCTTGGCGACGGGCGAGGTTCATGGCGCCACCTGGCACACGCATTTTTATGCCGTTTTTACGCCACCATCCGGTCCGCGCCGTCGCGCGTTTATGGCCTGCCGAAGGACGATGTCTTACCTGACCGGGGATCAGGCTCATTGCAGGCTGCTCCCCGCCCTCCATCCACGCGCCATTCCGGCCCAACCGGAGCGCGTCCTGAATTCGAGGTTTCCATGCCCGGCTGGCTTGCCCTGTTGTGCGGCGTAGTGGTGCTGATTGCCGCTGCCTACCTGTTGTACGCGGTCCTTCGACCCGAGTCGTTCTGAGGAGCGCCGTCGTGATTGAACCCATCCTCATCATTCTGGCCAGCCTGGCGCTGGCCTGGCCGCTGGGCCTGTACCTGGCCCGGCTGATGCGTGGTACGCCGATGCGTATCGACGTCCTCTTCCACTGGATCGAAAAGCCGCTGTACCGCGTGCTCGGCGTGGACCCGAAACATTCCATGTCCTGGCGCGGCTATGTGGTCGCGTTCCTGATCAGCAACCTGGTGCTGGCGGTGCTGACCATGACCGTGTTCATGACCCAGGCCTGGTTGCCGTTGAACCCGGACAACATCCCCAACCTGCGCTGGGACACCGCGCTGCACACCATGGTGTCGTTCCTGACCAACACCAACCAGCAGCATTACAGCGGCCAGGCGCAGCTGTCCTACTTCTCGCAGATGACCGGCATCACCGGCCTGCAGGTGATCACTCCGATGATGGGGCTGGCACTGGCGGTGGCAACGCTTCGTGCCCTGTTCATGAAACCGGCCGGCAACGACAGCGGCAATGCCTCGCCGCGCGTCACAGTCGGCAACTATTACGCCGACGTGGTGCGCCTGTGCCTGCGCTTCCTGCTGCCGCTGTGCCTGGTGTGGACACTGCTGCTGAACTGGCAGGGCGTGCCTTCCACGCTGGCCGCCGGCCCGCAGGCCACGCCGATCGATGCCACCGCCGGCATGGAAACGCAGAAAATCCCGCTCGGCCCGGTTGCGGCGATGGTCGCCGCCAAGCAGCTCGGCGCCAATGGCGGCGGCTGGTATGGCCCGAACAGCAGTTTCCCGCTGGAAAATCCGACCCCGCTGTCGAATGCGCTGGAGCTGATCGGCATCCTGCTGATCCCGATGGCCATCATCTGCATGCTCGGCAGCTTCACCGGCCGGCGGCGCTTTGGCGCGCTGGTGTTCGGCTGCATGCTGACCATGTCGGTGCTGTCCACCAGCGCCAGCCTGTGGCTGGAAGGCCACAGCGCCAGCGCCGCCAGTGCGTTGCTGATGGAAGGCAAGGAGACCCGTTTCGGCGCCGATGGCACGGCGCTGTGGTCGTCCATCACCACCCAGGTGCAGAACGGCTCGGTCAATGGCATGCACGACTCGCTGAGCCCGCTCGGCGGGATGATGCCCATCGTCAACATGCTGGTCAGCGCGATCTGGGGCGGCATCGGCTGCGGCATCCAGCAGTTCCTGGTCTACCTGATGATGGCGGTGTTCCTGGCCGGCCTGATGACCGGACGTACACCCGAACTGCTGGGCCGCAAACTGGAAACGCCGCAGGTGCGCCTGCTCGCGGTGCTGGTATTGCTGCAGCCGATCACCCTGCTCGGCCTGACCGCGCTGACGCTGGCCATGCCTGGCCTGGCCGGCACCTCCAACCCCGGCTTCCATGGCATCAGCCAGGTGTTCTACGAGTTCACTTCGGCCTATGCCAACAACGGCTCGGGCTTTGAAGGGCTGGCCGACAACAGCGTGTGGTGGAACCTCAGTTGTGCGCTGGTGTTGGCACTGGGCCGCTTCCCGATCCTGATCATCCCGCTGGTCATCGCCACCCAGCTGGCCGCCAAACGGCAGGTGCCGCAAAGCGCCGGCAGCCTGCAGATTGAAACCCCGACCTTCGCATTGACGCTTATCTGCGTGGTCATCGTCCTTACCGTGCTGCAGTTCCTGCCAGCGCTGGTGCTTGGCCCGGTGGCCGAACACCTGAGCCTGCTGGCCCTGCAGGGAGCCCCCTCACCGTGAACGCCCCCATGAACCGCTCCGCCTCTCCTGTGGCATCTTCTCCTGCGGCATCGCGCCGCCCCGCCGTGCTCGATGCAGCCGACCTGCGCCGTGCGCTGTTCGACTCGGTCCGCAAGCTGTCGCCGCTGCACCTGCTGCACAACCCGGTGATGGCGGTGGTGATGGCCGGCACCGTGCTGGCGCTGACCGTCACCCTCAGCGGCACCGCGCCGCTGGGCTTCGGTCTGGCCGTCACCGCGATCCTGCTGGTGACGGTGTTGTTCGGCAATTTCGCCGAAGCCGTGGCCGAGGCGCGTGGTCGTGGTCAAGCCGCGTCGCTGCGCCGTGCACGCCAGGACCTGGTCGCACGGCGTGTTTCCACGCCGCTGCAGGGCGCGGCCGAAAGCCGTGTGCCGGCTGCCGAATTGCGCCCGGGCGACCATGTGATCGTCAGTGCCGGCGAGTTCGTGCCGGCCGACGGCGAGATCGTGCGCGGCCTGGCCACCATCAACGAGGCCGCGGTCACCGGCGAATCGGCTCCGGTGCTGCGCGAGGCCGACACCGACCGCTCCGGCGTGATCGGCGGCACCAAGGTGCTGTCCGACGAGATCGTGGTGCGCATCAGCGCCGAACCGGGCCACAGCTTCCTCGATCGCATGATCGCGCTGGTGGAAGGTGCCAACCGGCAGAAGACGCCGAACGAAATCGCGCTGACCCTGTTGCTGGCGGCGATGTCGCTGACCTTCCTGGTGGTGGTGGCGACGCTGCCGGCGATTGCGGGCTTTGTTGGCGTCAAGGTCGATCCGCTGCTGCTGATCGCCTTGCTGGTGTGCCTGATACCGACCACCATCGGCGGCCTGCTGCCGGCCATCGGTATCGCCGGCATGAACCGTGCGCTGCAGGCCAATGTGCTGGCCAAATCCGGCAAGGCGGTGGAAGTGGCCGGCGACGTGGACGTGCTGCTGCTCGACAAGACCGGCACCATCACCTACGGCGACCGTCAGGCCACGCACTTCCATCCGCTGGCCGGCATCGACGCAGCGCAGCTGCGTGAGGCATCGCTGCTGTCGTCCCTGGCCGACCCGACGCCGGAAGGCAAATCCATCGTGCGTCTGGCGCGCGAGCAGGCCTGCACCACCGCCGAGCCGGAAAAAGCGGAGTACCTGTCTTTCACCGCGCAAACACGCATGTCCGGTGTCGACCTCGACAACGGCCGCAGCATCCGCAAGGGCGCTGCCGATGCCATCACCGCGCATGTGCTGGCACTGGGTGGCACGGTGCCGAACGAGCTGCAGGCGCGGGTGGACCAGGTTGCCCGTGGCGGCGCCACGCCGCTGGTGGTCAGCGAAGGCCGGCATGTGCTCGGCGTGGTGGAGCTGGCTGACGTGGTCAAGCACGGCATGCGCGAGAAGTTCGCCCAGCTGCGGGCAATGGGCATCCGCACGGTGATGATCACCGGCGACAACCCGCTCACGGCCGCCGCCATCGCCGCCGAAGCCGGCGTCGATGACTACATCGCCCAGGCAAGGCCAGAGGACAAGCTGGCGCGCATCCGTGCCGAGCAGGCCGGCGGCCGGCTGGTGGCGATGGTCGGCGATGGCACCAACGACGCGCCGGCGCTGGCCCAGGCCGACATCGGCCTGGCGATGAACTCCGGCACGCAGGCGGCCAAGGAGGCCGGCAACATGGTCGATCTGGATTCGGACCCGGCCAAGCTGCTGGCGGTGGTGGAAGTGGGCAAGCAGCAGCTGATCACCCGCGGTGCGCTGACCACCTTCTCGCTGGCCAATGACGTCTCCAAGTACTTCGCGATCCTGCCGGCGCTGTTCGCCGCCAGCATTCCGTCGATGGCGGCCTTGAACGTGATGCAGCTGTCGAGCCCGCGCAACGCGGTGCTGGCGGCGCTGATTTTCAATGCCTTGGTGATTCCGGCCCTGATTCCGCTGGCCCTGCGTGGCGTGCGCTTCCGTCCGGCCACCGCCACCGCGCTGCTGCGGCGGAACATGCTGGTGTACGGACTGGGCGGCGTGCTGCTGCCGTTTGCGGCCATCAAGGCCATCGACCTTCTGCTTGCTCTGGTATTTGGCGCATGAACACCTCCAACACTTCTTCCCGTCGTACCGGCGACCCGCTGTGGCGGCCGGCCATTGGTCTGTCCCTGTTCGGCCTGCTCGGCACCGGCCTGGTCTATGCGACGCTGGCGACCGGCATCTCCGGCTCACTGTTTCCTGCGCAGGCCGATGGCAGCCTGATCCGCGATGCCGACGGCCAGGTGCGTGGCTCGCTGTATCTGGCGCAGCCATTCGTCGGCGATGGCTATTTCCAGACCCGTCCTTCGGCGGCCAACTACGACCCGATGGCGGCGGCCGGCAGCAATATGGCGCGCAGCAATCCGGACCTGGTCAAGCGCGTAGGCGAAACCACTGCTGCCATCGCCGCCCGCGAGAAGATCGACCCGGCCACGGTGCCGGCCGATCTGGTCACGCAGTCGGCCAGCGGACTGGATCCGGAGCTGTCACCGGCTGCGGTGCAGGTGCAGGTGGCACGTGTGGCCCGCACGCGCGGCTGGCCTGAAGCGCGGGTGCAGACGCTGGTGGCTGTACACACACAGAACCGCCAATGGGGCGTGTTCGGCCAGCCGCGTATCAACATCGTCGCCCTCAACCGGGCGCTGGATCAGGCCGCGTATGCGCCCTGATGCGGGCCGCGCCTGCAACAGCGCACAATCGCGGCCATGAACGACTCCCGCAGCCGCCAGGCCGATGCCCTGGCCGAGGCCCTGCAACGTGACGCCGGTGGCAAGCTCACCGTCTTCCTCGGCGCCGCGCCGGGCGTGGGCAAGACCTTCCGCATGCTCACCCGCGCCCAGGAACAGCTGCGGCGCGGCGTGGACGTGGTGGCGGCCGTGGTGGAAACCCATGGCCGCAGCGATACCGCCGCCCTGCTCGACGGTCTGCCGCGCATCGCCCTGCGTACGCTGGACTACCACGGCCATCAGCTGCAGGAGCTGGATCTGGACGCGGTGCTGGCGCGCAAGCCGGCACTGGTGCTGGTCGACGAGCTGGCCCATCGCAACGCTCCCGGTAGTCGTCACGAACGTCGCTGGCAGGATGTGATGGAGCTGCTCGATGCCGGCATCGACGTGTGGACCACGATCAACATCCAGCATCTGGAAAGCCTCAACGATGTGGTGATGCGCATCACCGGCGTGCGCGTGGGCGAGACCGTGCCCGACGTGGTGTTCGATCGTCTGCATGACATCGTGCTGGTCGACCTGCCACCACGCGAGCTGATCGAACGCCTGCAGCAGGGCAAGGTCTACGTTCCCGAACAGGCGGCGCAGGCGCTGCAGGCCTTCTTCTCACCGGCCAACCTCACCGCGCTGCGCGAACTGGCGATGCAGGAAGCGGCCGACCGCGTCGACAGCAGCCTGCGCGAGACCCGCGCCGCACGCGGCGAAGGCAATCTGCCGCTGCGGCGGCGGGTGGTGGTCGCCATCGATGGCAGCGGCCAGAGCGAGTACCTGGTGCGGGTGGCGCGGCGCATCGCCGAACGCCGCGACGCACCGTGGACGGTGGTGACCGTGCAGCACCGGCGCCCCGATGAGGCCACCCGCCGCGAGATCGACGCCGCCTTTGCGCTCGCCCGCCGGCTCGGTGGCGACGCCGAGCTGCTGCATGGGCCGGGCATCGCCGATGCGCTGCTGGATTACGCCGCGCACAACGCGGTGTCCTCACTGGTGCTGGGTCGTACCCGCGAACGCCCTTTCGCACGGATGCTCAACCAGACCCTGACCCAGCAGCTGATCCAGCGCGGCGCGCACTACGAGATCACCATCATCAGCACACCGCAGGCACGCGCCAATGCGCGTCGCTTCGGGCTGTCGCTTACCCCGGACAGCTGGGGCAAGGATGCCATGACGGCGGTGCTGGCCACCGCCGGCGCCTGCTTCGCCGCATGGCTGGGCGAACACTGGATAGGCCTGAGTGATCTGGCGATGGTGTTCATCGTCGCGGTGGTGCTGGTGGCCGCGCGCACCCGCATGAGCGCGGCGGTGCTGGCGGCGACGCTGTGCTTCCTCGCCTACAACTTCTTCTTCATCGCACCACGCTTCACCTTTGCGATCAGCGCGCGGCAAGGCGTGATCACCGTCTTCCTGTTCCTCGCCGCCGCACTGGTTGCCGGCCGCTTGGCATCGCGCCTGCGCATGCAGGTGGTGGCGCTGCGTGCGGCCAACCGCCATGCCAATGTGCGGCAGACGCTGGGGCGGCAACTGGTCGGTGCCACCGACAATGCCCAGGTCGCGCACGCCGGCCGGGTAGCACTGGAACAGGCATTGGATGCACCGGCCTGGGTACGGCTGGGTGCCGACACCAGTACCAGCGGCAGTGCCGCGCCCGGCGACACCGATCTGGCAGCGGCCGACTGGGCACTGCGTCATGGCCAGCCCGCCGGCCGCTTCACCGACACGTTGGCCGGCGCCGGCTGGTGGTTCCTGCCCTTGCTCGACGGCGAGGCGCGGGCGATAGGCGTGGCCGGCCTGCGCTTTGATCATCAGCACTCACGGCTTGCCCCCGAGCAACGCCAGCTGGTGCAGGCGATGGCCGACGACATCGCCCAGGCCGCCCTGCGCACGCGGCTGGTCGCCGACCTGGAAACAGCGCATCTGCACAACGAAACCGAACGCCTGCGCTCGGCCCTGCTGTCCTCGGTGTCGCATGACCTGCGCTCGCCGTTGGCGGCGATGATCGGCTCGGCCGACAGCCTGTCCAACTACGCCGATGCGATGGATGCCGGCGACCGCCGCACCCTGCTCGACACCATCGTGGTCGAGGGCGAACGGCTGGACCGCTACATCCAGAACCTGCTCGACATGACCCGGCTCGGCCACGACGGGCTCAAGCTCAACCGCGACTGGATCGGCGTGGACGAACTGATCGGCTCGGCCGCGCGGCGCCTGCAGCGCTATCAACCCGAGGTGCGCCTGCAGCTGGACATTCCGGCCGCGCTGGCGCCGATCTGGGTGCACCCGGCGCTGGTCGAACAGGCGGTGTTCAACGTGATGGAGAACGCGGCCAGGTTCTCGCCGCCGGGCGTTCCGGTGGAAGTGCGTGCCCGCCAGCGCGATGGCGAACTGTGCATCGAGGTGATCGACGAAGGCCCGGGCATCCCCGATGCCGAGCGCTCGCGCATCTTCGACATGTTCTACAGCGTGGAGCGGGGTGACCGTGGCCGCCAGGGCACCGGCCTGGGCCTGACCATCTGCCAGGGCATGATCGGCGCCCACGGCGGCCGCGTGGAGGCACTGGCCGGTCCGGGTGGACGCGGTACGCTGATCCGCATGACTCTACCCCAGCTCCAGCCGGCACCCTCCGGCCCGCACGAAGATGAATAGCGCCCCGGCCATTCCACCAGCGCGGGTGCTGGTGATCGACGATGAAGTGCAGATCCGCCGCTTCCTCGACATTTCCCTGCGTACGCAGGGCTATGCGGTGGCCCAGGCCGCCACCGCTGCCGATGGCCTGCGACAGCTGGCCGAGGACGGCGCCGACCTGGTGGTGCTGGATATCGGCCTGCCCGACATGGAAGGCCACGAGGTGCTGGCCGAGCTGCGGCAATGGAGCCTGGTGCCGGTGATCATGCTCAGCGT
The DNA here is from genome assembly GCF_001431585.1 of Stenotrophomonas pictorum JCM 9942. Taxonomy (NCBI): domain Bacteria; kingdom Pseudomonadati; phylum Pseudomonadota; class Gammaproteobacteria; order Lysobacterales; family Lysobacteraceae; genus Stenotrophomonas; species Stenotrophomonas pictorum. The sequence goes on from NZ_LLXS01000024.1 coordinate 16,258, forward strand.
GCGGGCCGGCGAAGCCGAGAAAGTGCGCGCCCTGGACAACGGCGCCAATGACTACGTGACCAAACCGTTCGGCACCCGGGAGCTGATGGCACGGGTGCGGGCGCTGCTGCGCAGCCGCAGCACCGACAGCGAAGGCCAGGTGCCGGTGTTCGACGATGGCCACCTGCATATCGACCTGGCCCGGCGCGCGGTGCGTGTGGACGGTGATGGGATCGCCCTGACCCGCAAGGAGTACGCCCTGCTCGCCCTGCTGCTGCGCAACTACGGACGGGTGGTGACGCAACCGCAGATCCTGCAGGAGATCTGGGGGCCGACGCATCGGCATGACACCCATTACCTGCGCATCCTGGTGGGACGGCTGCGGCACAAACTGGGCGACTCGGCCCTGCAGTCGCGCTATGTGTTCACCGAGCCCGGTGTCGGCCTGCGCTTTGCCGGCAACTGACAAGGCCGCCCGCGTTGTCCGCGGACGGCCCCGGTTTTCAGCCGGGGACGGCGCTCAGAACGGCAGGTCGGTGCCCGCCGGCAACACCTGCAGCAACTGCTCGCGGAACAGCTCCTGGATGCGTTTCAGTCCAGCCTCGTCGTTGGCCTCAAAGCGCAGCACCAGCACCGGCGTGGTGTTGGAGGCGCGCACCAGGCCCCAGCCGTCGTTGAAATCCACCCGCAGGCCGTCGATGGTGGCCAGGCGCGCACCGGCGAAGGGCGAGCCTTCGACCTGCGCCTGGGCCTGCACCGCGGCGGCGATCAATGCCACCTGCGCGTGCTGGGTGCCCGCCTCCACCGCCACTTTCAGCTCCGGCGTGGAGACCGCATCGGGCAGCGCATTCAACACCTCGGCCGGGTCCTCTTCACGCTGGGCGAGGATTTCCAGCAATCGCGCCATCGCGTACAGGCCGTCGTCAAAGCCGTACCAGCGCTCCTTGAAGAAGAAGTGGCCGCTCATCTCGCCGGCCAGCTCGGCATCGGTCTCACGCATCTTGGCCTTGACCAGCGAGTGCCCGGTCTTCCACATCATCGGGCTGCCGCCATGGCGCAGGATGTAGTCCGACAGCTTGCCGGTGCACTTCACGTCGTAGATCACCATCGCGCCGGGATTGCGCATCAGCACATCGGCGGCGAACAGCATCAGCAGACGGTCGGCGTAGATCACCTTGCCATCCCTGGTCACCACGCCCAGGCGGTCGCCATCGCCATCGAAGGCCACGCCGATATCGGCGTCGAAGCGCTTCACCGTCTGGATCAGGTCTTCCAGATTGTCCGGTTCGCTCGGATCCGGGTGGTGGTTGGGGAAGCTGCCATCGACATCGCAGTACAGCGGAATGACATCGGCACCGATGGCTTCCAGCAGCTGCGGCGCCACCGCCCCGGCCACCCCGTTGCCGGCATCGGCCACCACCTTGAGCGGACGGTCCAGCTGCACGTCGTCGGCGATGCGCAGGATGTACTCGTCGATCACCTCGCGCTGCTGCAGCCCGCCAAGCGTATCGGCACGTTGCAGACGGCCTTCCTGGATACGCGTGTACAGGTCGGTGATGGCGGCACCGGACAGCGTTTCACCACCGATCACGATCTTGAAACCGTTGTAATCCGGCGGATTGTGGCTGCCGGTCACCGCCACGCAGCTGCCGGCGCGCAGGTGGTAGCTGGCGAAATACACCACCGGCGTCGGCGCCAGGCCGATGTCGATGACATCGCAGCCGGCAAGGCGCAGGCCCTGGATCAGGCTGTCGGCCAGTTCCGGCCCGGACAGCCGGCCATCGCGGCCGACCACCACATCACGCAGGCCCTGCGCCTGCATCGCACTGCCGATGGCCTGGCCGATCAGTGTGGCGACCGTGGCATTGAGTTCGCTGCCCAGCACGCCGCGGATATCGTAGGCGCGGAAAATGCCCGGCGGCACCGCCTCGGCACCGGGTTCGGCCTGTACCGTCGCCTCGCCACCGGCCCGCGCGGCGCCGGGCGCGGGCGGCAGCGGGTCCTGCTGCAGGGCTTCATGCAGGGTGATGCCGCTGTCTTCTTCGATCTCGCCCTTCCTGCGCAGCGCCGGCAGGCCGGCCAGTCGCTTGCGCCCGAACAGCAACAGCAGCGCCGTCACCAGCAGCAGCAACGCCACCACCGCGCAGGGAATCGCCCCCAGACCCAGCGGGCCTGCGTCGACATCCGGCAATTCGGCCACCACGCGCAGGCCGGTGTCGCCGACCGGACGGGCCAGCGCATCGGCACTGCCGCCCAGGCCGGTATTGCCCTTCTGCAGGATGGTGAAGCCGCCCTGGCGCAGGCCCAGAAACGCCCGGTCCGGCGACTGGATCGGATCGAATACCGAGGTCAGGCGGGTCAGCGGCTGGCGGATGTAGACCACCGCCGGCTGCCCGTGCAGCTGCACCGGCGCGGCCAGGCCCAGACGCGGGCCATTGGCATCGCGTACCACCCGCGCGACCGGCTTGCCCTCGGCCAGCGCCAGCTCCAGCAGCGCCAGGCGCGAATAGCCGAAGGTGGCCGGATCGGCATAGGCGCTGGACAGCGTGGCGTCGAGCACCTGCGCGTCCTCCACACCGGTCCACTGCTCCCGCACCGCCAGCGCGGTGGCGGTGGCATCACCGGTGGCCAGCGCGGCCTGTACCGGCGCCCGCTCCAGCTGCTTGCCGAACTGCACCAGCTGCGCGCTGACCGCCTGCTGCACGTCGCTCACGGCGCGATCGCGCGCCTGTTCCAGCGCAGTGCCGGTATCGGCCTGCAGCCACTGGTTGAACGCGCTCCAGCCGAACCAGCCCGCCAGCAGCAACAGCAGCACCGCCAGCAGCGGCGTTGAACGGCCCAGCGCCACGCGCGGGCGTTGGCTTTCCTTACCTTGGCTCATCGTGCGTTTCCCCCCTGTCAGCGCACCCCGGTGTGGCCAAACCCACCCGTTCCACGTGCACTGTCGATGAAAGTATCCACTACCTGCAACGTGACGCGGGCGATGGGCATCACCACCAGCTGCGCGATGCGGTCGCCGGGTTCGATGGTGAAGGCGTCACGGCCCCGGTTCCAGACGCTGATCAGCAGCGGCCCCTGGTAGTCGGCATCGATCAGGCCGGTGCCGTTGCCCAGCACGATGCCATGGCGATGGCCCAGCCCGGAGCGTGGCAGCACCACCGCACACAGGTTGGGGTCGGCGATATGGATGGCGATACCGCTGGGCAGCAGCGCCGCATCGCCCGGCGGCAGCGTCATCGGCGCTTCGATCGCCGCGCGCAGGTCCATGCCGGCGCTGGCTTCGGTGGCGTAGCCCGGCAGCGGCCAGGCATCGCCGAAGCGGGGATCCAGCAATTTCACCTGCAACGGCTGCAGCGCACTTGCCTCATTCATGCATCCAACCTCTCGGCGATCAGGTCCAGCAGCTGTTCGGCCAGCCGGGTCTTGGCGGTGCCCGGGAACTCGCGCTGGCCGCCATCCCAGTAGGCCACCGCCGCGTTCTGGTCGCTCTCAAAGCCGTTGCCGGCGATGCCGACCTGGTTGGCGATGATCAGGTCCAGATGCTTGGCCACCAGTTTGCCGCGCGCATATTTCTCCACCTCGTGGGTCTCGGCGGCAAAGCCGACCACCAGCTTCAGCGCCTGGGTCTGCGCGGCCACTTCGGCCAGGATGTCCGGGGTGCGCACCAGCTCCAGCGTCAGGGTCTGGCTGTCGGCGGTCTTCTTCAGCTTCTGCGACGAGACCTGGCGCGGGGTGTAATCGGCCACTGCGGCCGCGCCGATATAGATGTCCGCCGGCAGCGCGCCCAGCACCGCCTCGCGCATCTGCGCGGCCGAGCGCACGTCGATCCGGGTGACCCCGGCCGGCGTCGGCAACTGCACCGGCCCGCTGACCAGGGTCACCTGCGCGCCCCGGGCGGCGGCGGCGGCGGCCAGCGCATAGCCCATCTTGCCGCTGGAGCGGTTGCCGACATAACGCACCGGATCCAGATCCTCATAGGTCGGGCCGGCACTGATCAGCACCCGCAGGCCGTGCAGCCGGCCCGGCACAGTAGCCGCGGCCGGACCCGCATGACCTGCCAACGCCGCGACAATCGCCAACGGCTCGCTCAGGCGGCCGGGGCCGGATTCGCCCTCGGCCAGCGGACCGTCCTCAGGCCCGATCACCTGTGCCCCGCGCTCGCGCAGCAGCGCGATATTGGCCTGCGTGGCCGGGTGCAACCACATGCGATGGTTCATCGCCGGGCACACGGTCAGCGGCGCGGTGGTGGCCAGGCACAGGGTGGTTACCAGGTCATCGGCGTTGCCATGGGCCAGCCGCGCCAGCAGATCGGCCGTGGCCGGGGCCACGACAATGCGGTCGGCCCAGCGCGCCAGTTCGATATGTCCCATCGCCTGTTCGGCGGCGCTGTCCCACAGCGTGGTGCGGGTCGGCTGGCCCGACAAGGCCTGGAAGCTCAGCGGCGTGACGAACTGCTGCGCCCCTGCGGTCATCGCCACCTGCACCTGCGCGCCGGCATCGCGCAGCCGGCGCACCAGCTCCAGCGCCTTGTAGGCGGCAATGCCGCCGCCCACGCACAACAACAGTTTCTGTCCTTCCAGCGATCGCGATGGCGTCTGTGGACTCTGGGGAAAGCCGGTCACGAGGAAAATTCCTACCTGCACAAGAACGTTTAGCTTACCCGAAGGGTCGGCATCGCCTGATCCCGTTTCTGGCCACTGGCGCCCAGTCTGTGGGCATGCATATCCGCGACTGGCCCACTGCCGAGCGTCCCCGCGAGAAGCTGCTGGCCCGGGGCGCGGGCATCCTCTCCGATGCCGAGCTGCTGGCGATTTTCCTCGGTTCGGGCCTGCGCGGCCGCGACGCGGTGCAGACCGCACGCGATCTGCTGCTGGCCCATGGTCCGCTGCGGCAACTGCTGGACCGCAACGCCGATGAACTGGCGCAGCTGCCGGGCCTGGGGCCGGCCCGCGCCTGCAAGCTCAGCGCCGCGCTGGAACTGGGCCAACGCCATCTGGCCGCCGAGCTGGAACGCGGTATCGCCCTGAGCGATCCCACCTCTGCCGGTCGCTATTTCGCCCAGCGCCTGCGCGCGCGGCCGCATGAGGTGTTCGCCGCGCTGTTTCTGGATACCCGGCACCGGGCGCTGGCCTTCGAGGAGCTGTTCGCCGGCACCATCGACGGCGCCGAGGTGCATCCGCGCGAAGTGGTGCGTCGCGCCCTGGCCCACAATGCGGCGGCGGTGATGATCGGGCACAACCACCCGTCGGGAAATCCGGAGCCCTCCGCCGCCGACCGGGCCATCACCACCCGCCTGCAACAGGCGCTGGCGCTGGTCGATATCCGCCTGCTGGACCACTTCGTGATCGGTGATGGCGCCCCGGTCTCGCTGGCCGCACGCGGCTGGATCTGAACCAAAACCGCGGGGTCTTTGACATTCCTGACCGCCAGGCACGCGCCCCGGCAAGGCGGCCGGGCCATGGCTCAGGTAAAATGGGCAGTTCCGCGCTTCAAGCAGATAGTCACGTGAAAGCCCAACTCCGCGCCCTCATCGGCCAAGGCATCGAAGCCTTGCGCGCCAACGGCACCCTGCCTGCCGACACCCTGCCGCCGGATTTCGTGGTCGAACGACCCAAGACCCGCGAACACGGCGACTTCGCCACCAATGCCGCGATGCTGCTGGCCAAGGCCGCGCGCAGCAATCCGCGCGCCATCGCCCAGGCACTGGTGGCGGCACTGCCAGCCAGCGACGACATCGCCAGTGTCGAGATCGCCGGCCCGGGCTTCATCAACTTCAAGTTCGCGCCGGTGGCCTACCAGCGCGAAGTGGTCAGCGTACTCAAAGAGGGCCAGGACTACGGTCGCAACCTGACCGGCAACGGCCGCACCGTGGGCGTTGAATACGTCTCGGCCAACCCGACCGGCCCGCTGCACGTCGGCCACGGCCGCGCCGGCGCGATCGGCGACTGCATCGCCCGCGTGCTGGAAGCCAACGGCTGGAACGCCAAGCGCGAGTTCTACTACAACGACGCCGGTGTGCAGATCGAGAATCTGGCCAAGTCGGTGCAGGCCCGTGCGCGCGGTTTCAAGCCGGGCGACGCGCAGTGGCCCAGCGAGGCCTACAACGGCGAGTACATCGGCGATGTGGCCACCGCCTACCTGACCGGCCAGACCGTGGAACTGGAAGGCAGCCAGGTGGTCGGCGCCAAGGATGCCGAGGACATCGAGGCCATCCGCCGCTTTGCCGTGGCCTACCTGCGCAACGAGCAGAACCAGGATCTGGCCGCATTCGGCGTGGATTTCGACATCTACTTCCTGGAAAGCTCGCTGTACAAGGACGGCAAGGTCGAAGAGACCGTGGCCCAGCTCAACGCCTCCGGCCACACCTACGAGGAAGGCGGCGCGCTGTGGCTGCGCAGCACCGATTTCGGTGACGACAAGGACCGCGTGATGCGCAAGTCCGACGGCACCTACACCTATTTCCTGCCGGACGTGGCCTACCACCTGAGCAAGTGGCAGCGCGGCTACGAGCGCGCGATCACCGAGCTGGGCGCCGACCACCACGGTTCACTGGCGCGCGTGCGCGCCGGCCTGCAGGCGCTGGACGTGGGCATTCCCCAGGGCTGGCCGGAATACGTGCTGCACCAGATGGTCACGGTGATGCGCGGCGGCGAGGAAGTGAAGCTGTCCAAGCGTGCCGGCAGCTACCTGACCCTGCGCGACCTGATCGAGGAAGTCGGCGCCGATGCGGTGCGCTGGTTCCTGATCGCGCGCAAGCCCGATTCGCAGCTGACCTTCGACATCGACCTGGCCCGCCAGCAGAGCAGCGACAACCCGGTGTTCTACGTGCAGTACGCCCATGCCCGGGTCTGCTCGCTGCTGCGCCAGGCGCAGGAGAAGGGCCTGGAGTACACCCAGGCCGACAATCTGGCCGCGCTGGCGGTGCTGGGCGACGCGCTGTCGCTGGAGCTGATGAACGAGATCTCGCGTTATCCGGAAGTGGTGGAAAGCGCCGGCATCGCGCTGGAACCGCACCAGGTCGCACAGTACCTGCGTGAATTGGCGCACGCTTTCCACACGTGGTATCACGGCACGCCGGTGCTGGTGGATGAGGCTGCCGAGCGCAACGCCAAGCTGACACTGGCCTGCGCGGTGCGGCAGACGCTGGCCAACGGCCTGGGCATCCTGGGCGTCAGCGCCCCGGAAAAGATGTAAGTCAAGGAGACGCAGTAGACATGGCAGCACGACGCGGCAAGAGTCAGGCGCGACGCAACAGCAACAACGGCACGCCCGGCTGGGTGTGGCTGGTTGCCGGTGCGGCGATCGCCGCCGTGGTGTTCCTGGCGGCGCCGGACCTGTTCAAGAAGGACGGCGACGGCTTCCTGCGGGTCGGCCCGCAACCCAACCCCGATGCGCAGCCGGCCCCCGTGGCCGATGCGGATCTGGACGCCGGCGTGACGCCGGCCCGGCCGACGCCAGCGGCCAAGGCCGAGGACAAGCCGGCCACCCAGTACGACTTCTACACGTTGCTGCCAGGCACGGAAGTGCAGATGTCCGATGCTGAACTGGCGGCCAGTGCCAAGGCCGAGGAACAGCGCCGCGAAGCCGCCGCCCGCGCCGCGGCGGCCGCTGCACCGGCGACCGAAGCCCAGCGCGCGCAGGCGGCGCTGGAAGGCCGTCCGGTTCCGGCACCGTTGCCGGCACCGTTGCCGGCGCCGGTCGCCGAAACCCCGCGTCAGCCCGGACCGGTGGCCGAAAGCACCCCGGCCCGTCCTGCAGCGAGCTCCCCGGCACAGGTCGCCAGCGCTCAACCGGCGCCCAAACCGGCCGCGGCTGCGCCCGCACCGACGGCGGCCACAACGGCCCCGGCGGAGAACGTGCGCTACATCCTGCAGGCCGGCGCCTTCGGGGCATCCGGCGATGCGGAAGCCACCAAGGCCAAGCTGGCAATGATGGGCCTGGCGGCGCGCGTGGAATCGGCGCAGATCAACGGCAACACCGTCTACCGCGTACGCATGGGCCCATACGGCACCGCCAGCGAACTGGCCGAAGCCAAGGCCAAGCTCAACGGCAGCGGCCTGCAGGCGATGGCGATCAAGGCGCAGTAACACCGCTGGAGGCGGTGTTACTCCATAGTTTGCTTGGCAAACTATGGGCCCCGCGCCCGTTTTCTCCATATCCCCGCGCCTGTCGGCGCGCCCCCTTAACTAAAGGGGGCTGTTGCGACTATTGGTTCGCTGGTGAAGCATCTGGAGCATTCACGCCCCGATATCGGTTGATATCGGGGCTTTTTGTCTGTGCCTTTGTAGCCGGGGTAAGCGCAGCCGGGGGTTTTGCTTGCCTAACCTGCTCAAACGCGTTTTCTTGCAACGTTGATTTCCCCGCAAAGAGCCCCCCTCCCTTTGGCGTCGCTCAGGGGAGGCTTTGGCTTTGGCTTTGGCTTTGGCTTTGGCTTTGGCTTTGGCTTTGGCTTTGGCTTTGGCTTTGGCTTTTAACCCTGCACCCGCTCATCCCTCCCGCCACTGCACCCATAGTGCGAAAATCCCCGCTCCCTGCCCCAAGGATTCCGCAATGTCCAAAACCGCCCTGATCACCGGCGCCACTTCCGGCTTTGGTGCCGCCGCCATCCGCCGTTTCGCTGCCGCCGGCTGGAAGGTGATCGCCACCGGCCGTCGCGGCGAGCGCCTGCAGCCACTGGTGGCCGAATTCGGTGCGGACGTGGTGCACGCCGCCGCCTTCGACATCCGCGACCACGCCGCGATGGACGCGGCGCTGGCCGCGCTGCCGGCAGGCTTCCGTGACATCGACCTGCTGGTCAACAACGCCGGCCTGGCCCAGGGCACCGCGCCGGCGCAGGGGGCGGCGCTGGAAGACTGGCGCACGATGATCGACACCAACATCACCGCGCTGGTCACCCTCACCCACCGCCTGCTGCCGCAGCTGATCGCCCGCCGCGGCGCGATCATCAACATCAGCTCGGTGGCCGGCGTGTATCCGTATCCGGGCGGCAACGCCTATGGCGGCACCAAGGCCTTCGTCAGCCAGTTCTCGCTGGGCCTGCGCTCGGACCTGCACGGCACCGGTGTGCGCGTGACCACGATCGAACCGGGCATGGCCGAAACCGAGTTCACCCTGGTGCGCACCCACGGCGACCAGAACGCCTCGGACAAGCTCTACAGCGGCGCCCACCCGATGACCGCCGAGGATATCGCCGAATCGATCTTCTACGTGGCCACGCTGCCGGCCCATCTGAACATCAACCGGCTGGAGATCATGCCCACCAGCCAGTCGTTCGCCGGTTTCCAGGTCGCCCGCGATCCTTCCTGAAGGCACTCCGCAGGCCGCTACCGGTGGCCCTTCGGCAGCGAGGGGAAACCACCCACCACAGACTTTGCCTGTGGATGGATTGCACGTACGCTCGGCGGGCTTGCGCGAATGCCGCCGTGGCTGCCGTCGGCGGTGCGCAGGGAAGAAGTCATCAATGCCTGTCGAATGCTGCCTGCCACGAACAGCCGGGGGTCGGCCGGGGCCGACCTTGGCACCTGCCGCATGCCGCCAGCCCCAGCCGCGATGGCGGCCGGTGTGGCGGGGCCATCAGCCTCGCCGCACACCCCAAACGGGCCGAAGATAGCGACCGGACCCTCCCCAGCGGGCCGGCCTGCTGGACCAGCGCGGCTACATGGTGAACAGCGGGCCCGCTACCTGCGTAGCAGCTGGACCCCACCGCGCTGCGCCAACCCCGGTCAGAGATCAGCGCAAGCCACTCACAGGTGCGTCAGCGGTTCGTCCGACAGGTAGGTGTAACCGGTCAGGCCCGCTTCCAGCGCCGCGTCCAGTTCGGCGGCGCGTTCGGCCGGCAGGTTGGCTGCGGCCACGCGCGCCTTGTAGGCGGCGCGCAGGTCGTCGAGCCTGTAGCCGACGTAGTCCAGCATCACGTCGGTGGTGTCGCCGCGACGCTGCTGGGTGATCACATAACCGTCGGCGTCGGCCACCACTTCCACCGCGTCGGTGTCGCCGAACAGGTTGTGGATGTCACCGAGGATTTCCTGATACGCGCCGACCAGGAAGAAGCCGATCCGGTAGCTCTCGCCATTGCGCACTGCGTGCAGCGGCAGCGAGCTGTCCAGGCTTTCGTTCTCGACATAGGTCTTGACCATGCCATCCGAGTCGCAGGTCATGTCGGCGATGATGCCGCGCCGCGCCGGACGCTCGTCCAGCCGCTCGATCGGCATGATCGGGAACACCTGGTCGATCGCCCACGCATCGGGAATCGACTCGAACACGCTGAAGTTGACGAAATACTTGTCGACCAGGCGCTCGTTCAATTCGTCCAGCGCCGGGCGGTGGCTCTTCTCGTCATAGCTCAGGCGCGCACGCACGCCGTGGGCGATGGCGTAGAACAGATCGTCGATGCGCGCCCTTGCGGTGAGGTCGATCTGGCCCAGCGCGTAGGCCGCCAGCCCTTCGGCGTGGAAGTGCTGCGCCTCCTGGAACAGCTCCACTGCCGGACGCTGGTCCAGCTCGTCATGGATCTCGCGCAGGTGGCGGATTGCGGCCGGCTCGTCGTCATGCGCCTCGGGGATACGCCCTTCGGCGGCCTGCTCCACTTCGGACACGTTGGCGATCAGCACCGCGTGGTGGGCGGTCATCGCGCGGCCGCACTCGGTGACGATGCGCGGCGGGGTCAGCCCGTGCGCCTCGCAGGCCTCGGCCAGCGGCTGCACGATATTGCTTGCGTAGGACTCCAGCCCGTAGTTGATCGAGCAGAAGCTGCGCGAGCGGGTGCCTTCGTAATCGATGCCCAGGCCACCGCCGACGTCGACGTGGCTGATCTTCGCACCCAGCCGCGAGAGCTCGACGAAGTAGCGGGTCGCCTCGCGCATGCCGTTGGCGATGTCGCGCACGTTGGAGATCTGGCTGCCCATGTGGAAATGCAGCAGGTTCAGGCAATCGGCGTACTCGGTGTCACGCAGCGCCTTCCACAGGTCCAGCAGCTGGCGCGGGGACAGGCCGAACTTGGCCTTGTCGCCACCGCTGTTCTGCCACTTGCCGGCGCCCAGCGAGGCCAGACGCATGCGCACGCCCAGGCCCGGCTTCACGTCCAGCGCCCTGGATTCCTCCAGCACCAGCTTCAGCTCGGAGGGCTTTTCGATGACGATGTAGGTCTGCAGGCCGAGCTTGCGGCCGATCAGGGCCAGGCGGATGTACTCGCGATCCTTGTAGCCGTTGCAGACGATCAGCCCGCCCGGCCGGCTCAGCGCCAGCACCGCCATCAGCTCCGGCTTGGAGCCGGCTTCCAGGCCGAAGCCCTCGCCGTGGTGGCTGGCCAGGGTGCCGGCCACGCCACGGTGCTGGTTCACCTTGATCGGGTAGACCGCGGTGTAGCCGCCCGGGTAGTCCCAGTCGGCCTGAGCCTGGGCGAAGGCCGCCTGCAGCTTACCCAGGCGCTGCCCCAGGATGTCCGGGAAACGCACCAGCAGCGGCAGTTTGGCGCCGGCGGCACGGGCCGAATCGACGATCTGCGGCAGGGAAACGGTCACGCCTTTGCTGCCGGCGGGGCGGACCACGACGTGACCGGCGGCATCGACGTCGAAATACCCATCGGACCAGTGCGGAATCGAATAGGTCTTGCGGGCCTGGTCCAGGGACCAAGTACTGCTGGAAGTCATGGCTGTTCGCTATTTCTGGCGCGTGGCGACGCGTTCTTCATTGCCGTGGCGGGAACCCCGTTGCGGCGCGGACGCGCATTCTAACGCTAGCCGGCCACCGGTCCGTTACAATCCGCGCCCGCGTCCCCCGGGGGGCGCCTTTTCCGGATGTGGCACTTGCCACGCGGCCACGGCCGCCAGCCCGGCTTCCCATCTGAGCAGAGGATCCTCCACGCCCATGAGCAGCAACGACAACTGGTTCATCGAACACTTCCAGCCGACCGGCTCGGCCATCGGTTTCCGCATCACCGAGAAACTCGAAGAGGTGCAGTCGCCGTTCCAGAAGATCGAGATCTACAACAGCACCGACTGGGGCAAGTTGATGGTCATCGACGGCGCCATGATGCTGACCAGCAAGGACAACTTCTTCTACCACGAGATGATCAGCCACCCGGTGCTGTTCACCCACCCGAACCCCAAGCGCGTGGTGATCATCGGCGGCGGCGACTGCGGCACCCTGCGCGAGGTGCTCAAGCACCCGGGCGTGGAGAGCGCCACCCAGTGCGATATCGACGAGCAGGTCACGCGCATGGCCGAGAAGTATTTCCCTGAACTGTGCGAGTCCAACGGTGACGCGCGCGCCGAGCTGCTGTTCGACGACGGCGTGGCCTATATGGCCAACTGCGCCCCGGGCAGCGTGGACGTGGTGATCGTGGATTCCACCGACCCGGTCGGCCCGGCCGAGGGCCTGTTCAACAAGGCCTTCTTCGAAAGCTGCTTCCGCGCCCTGAAGGATGACGGCCTGCTGGTGCAGCAGAGCGAGTCGCCGCTGGCGCTGCTGGACCTGATCCGTGACATGCGTTCGGAAATGGGCAAGGCCGGCTTCCAGTCGTTCAAGACCCTGCCGTTCCCGCAGCCGTGCTACCCGACCGGCTGGTGGTCGGTGACCGTGGCCAGCAAGCAGGCCGGCTTCGGTTTCGGCTTCCGTCAGGCTGATGCGGCGGCCAAGCCGTTCGACACCCTGTACTACACCGCCCCGCTGCACACCGGCGTGCTGGTCAGCCCGCCGTTCGTGGCCAAGGCGCTGGGCGAGTAAGCCGCACCGCCCCGATTCGTGGACCCGACCCCGCGCTGCCTGCCAGCGCGGGGTTTTTCATGATGTGACGCCGGGGCATACCCGCCCACGGCAGGCAACCTGCCCGGCGCAACACTCCTTTCCGTAACAAAGTTCCTACATTTTTTTTACATTCAGAGTTCATGGACTGCCCAGTTCTATAATTGCGCCCCGCCCGCTCCGGGCACGCAAGACCGGCATTGCAAGACGCTTTCTGCGCCCCCGCCGCGTCAGGAAGGTTTTCATGAACACACTGCCTGCTTACGACGGCCACCGGCCTGCTGTTTCCACCGCCCAACTGCTCAAACGCGGCGAACGCCTGCTCGAGCCGGATGTCTACCGCACCGAGCTGGGCGGCCGTCCGGCCGTGGTCAAGGACTACCGCCGCTACCGCGGTACGCCGCTGTCGCCGGTCGCACGCCTGCTGGTGCGCCGCGAAGCCCGCGTGCTGCGCCGCCTGAAAGGCTGGAAACACGCACCGGCGCTGCTGGGCACCGTCGGCGGACTGGCGCTGGGCATGGAGTTCGTGCCCGGTGAAACGCTCAGCCGCGTGCAGGGCGCCAGCCACGAGGTGTTCGACCAGCTGCAGCTGGCGCTCAGCCGCCTGCATGCGGCCGGCATCACCCACAACGATCTGCATGGCACCAATGTGGTGGTCAGTGCCGGGGTACCGGTGCTGCTGGACTTCACCTCGGCCTGGCGTTCGCCGCGCTGGCTGCGCAACGGCCCGATCTCGCGCCAGCTGCGGCGCAGCGACATGAAGAACCTGGTGAAGATGCGCCAGCGCCTGACCGGCCAGCGCCCCAGCGCCGAACAGGCCGCGCTGCTGGCCGAACCCGGCTGGGTGCAGGCCCTGCGCGGCACCTGGAAGCGCCTGTACCGGCACCTCAAAGGCCAGGCCTGAGGCCTGACCGGCATCGCTTACAGCGCGTCGCCGTCGAGCTCGCCGGTGCGGATGCGCACCACGCTGCCCAGGTCGTACACGAACACCTTGCCGTCGCCGATCTTGCCGGTGCCGGCGGCCTTGACGATGGCTTCCACCACCTCATCGGCCTGGGCATCGGTGACGGCCACCTCGATCTTCACCTTGGGCAGGAAATCGACCACATACTCGGCGCCGCGGTAGAGCTCGGTGTGGCCCTTCTGCCGGCCGAAGCCCTTGACCTCGGTCACGGTGATACCGGCCACGCCGCGTTCGGACAGCGCCTCGCGCACGTCATCGAGCTTGAACGGCTTGACGATGGCCATGATCATTTTCATCGACTCGATCCCCTCTCTTGGTGTGCCTGCGAAGGATAGCCTGCCGCGCCCGCGCATGAGCGGCCGGCGTGCCGGTCTCGACATTCCGGATTATCCTTACAGCCCGTCGCAACCGAATCTGATGGCCGCACCGGCTGGAACCGTCCTAGGCTCGAGCCCTTCCTGCGGAGACCTGCCATGATCGACCTGAACCACATTGACGAGCTCGCCCGCCGGCTGAGCGACCTGGTCCCGCCGGGCCTGCGCGAATCGCGCGAGGAACTGCAGGCCACCTTCAAGAGCGCCCTGCAGGCCGGCCTGTCCAAGCTGGACCTGGTCACCCGCGAGGAATTCGAAGTGCAGCGCGCGGTGCTGCTGCGTACCCGTGAAAAGCTCGACGCGCTGGAACAGGCGGTCGCGGCACTGGAAAACCGCTCCGCCCCCAACCCCTGATCCGGGCCATGAGCCTGGCGCTGGTGCACAGCCGTGCCCGCGCGGGGGTGCTTGCGCCCCCGGTCCGGGTGGAAGTCCACCTGTCCGGGGGACTGCCGTCCACCCAGATCGTCGGCCTGCCCGAGGCGGCGGTGCGCGAATCGCGTGACCGCGTCCGCGCGGCCCTGCTGTGCGCGCAGTTCGAATTTCCCGCACGCCGTATCACCATCAACCTGGCCCCGGCCGACCTGCCCAAGGAGGGCGGCCGCTTCGATCTGCCGATCGCCCTGGGCATCCTGGCCGCCAGCGGCCAGATCGACCGCGACGCCTTGGCGCAGTACGAGTTCATCGGCGAACTGGCGCTGACCGGGGAGCTGCGCGCGGTCGACGGCGCGCTACCGGCCGCCATCGCCTGCGCCCGAGAACACCGCACCTTGATCGTTCCGCCCGGCAATGCCGCCGAGGCCGCGCTGGCGCAGGCCGCACCGGTCAAAGTCGCGCGCACCCTGCTGGAAGTCTGCGCGGCGCTGTCGGGGACCAAGGAGCTGCCCGATGCGGTGGCACCGGCCGCATCGGCCGCGGCGTTGCCGGATCTGGCCGATGTGCGCGGTCAACTGCATGCACGGCGGGCGCTGGAGATCGCCGCCGCCGGGTCGCATCACCTGCTGTTGCTGGGTTCCCCCGGCTGTGGCAAGACCCTGCTGGCCTCGCGCCTTCCCGGTATTCTTCCGGCGGCCAGCGAAGCCGAAGCGCTGGAAACGGCGACCATCACCTCGGTCAGTGGCCGTGGCGTGGACCCCACCCGCTGGCGCCAGCGCCCGTACAGATCCCCCCATCACACCGCCAGCGCGGTCTCGCTGGTCGGCGGCGGTTCGCATCCGCGTCCCGGCGAGATTTCCCTGGCCCACAATGGCGTGCTGTTCCTGGACGAATTGCCGGAATGGAACCGGCATGCACTGGAAGTGCTGCGCGAACCGCTGGAGTCCGGCTGCGTCAGCGTTGCCCGCGCCGCCCGCAGCGTCGAATTCCCGGCCCGCTTCCAGCTGATCGCGGCGATGAATCCCTGCCCGTGCGGCTGGGCCGGCGACAGCAGCGGCCGCTGCCGTTGTTCGGGGGAGAGCATCCGCCGCTACCGCGCGCGCATTTCCGGCCCGCTGCTGGACCGGATCGACCTGCACCTGCAGATGGCACGGCTGCCGGCCAGCGAACTGCGCGGCGATGCCGCCGCCGGTGAGTCCAGCGCCCGGGTGCGCGCACGCGTGGAACAGGCCCGTGCGCGGCAGCTGCAACGCGCCGGCAAACTCAACGCCCATCTGGATCAGGCCGAAACCCTGCGCGACTGCGCACTCGCATCGGCCGACCAGTCGCTGCTGGAACAGGCCATGGATCGTCTGCAGCTGTCGGCGCGCTCGATGCACCGTATCCTGCGCGTAGCGCGCAGCATCGCCGACCTGGCCGGAGCGCACGACATCCAGCGTCCGCACCTGTCCGAGGCGATCGGTTACCGCCAGCTCGACCGGGTTCCGGCGACCGCCTGAGCCCCGCGCGGCCTGCCTGTTCACGCAAGCCATGGCCAGCCCCGCGAAGATCGCCGCAACCGCCCCGGGGAGCCACGCCATGGAACGCCTGCACCGCCCGTTCTTTCCGATCATCTACGTGCGCGGCTATGCGATGACCCGCGGCGAGATCGTCGAGACCACCTCCACGCCGTTCATGGGCTTCGAGGCCGGCTCGACCAAGATGCGCCAGGCCCAGGACGGCTCCATCGTGAAGTTCGTGTTCGAGTCGCCGCTGGTGCGGCTGATGAAGGACTACGACTACCGCGACGTCTACGAGTCCGGTGCCGAACGCCGCGACCGCCTCTCGCCGCGCTGCATCGTCATCCACCGCTACTACGACCCGGCCGACCCGGCCTTCGGTGATGGCAAGGCGCCGTCCATCGCCGATGCCGCGCGCAGCCTGGGCAGACGCATCCTCGAACTGCGCGACAGCGTCTGCGGCAGCAATGCCCAAGCGCGCCAGGACTTCCGCGTCTACCTGGTGGCCCATTCGATGGGCGGGCTGATCTGCCGCTGCCTGCTGCAGAACCCGGAAGTGGCCAGCGCCGAAGTCCGCGCTCTGGTGGACAAGGTGTTCACCTACGCCACCCCGCACAACGGCATCGACGTGGCCGGCATCAATGTGCCGCAGCTGCTGTCGCTCAACGACATGGACAACTTCAACCGCAGCACCATGGGCAAGTACCTGAAGGTGCCCAAGGACAGGGTCAACACGCTGGGCGACTCGGGCTTCCCGCCGGAGCGGCTGTTCTGCCTGATCGGCACCAACAGCCGCGACTACGCCGCCGCGCACGGCCTGTCCTCGTTCGCGGTCGGCTCGCTGAGCGATGGCCTGGTACGCATCGCCAACGCCTATGTGGAAGGCGCGCCGCGGGCGTTCGTCAACCGCAGCCACAGCGGCTACTTCGGCATCGTCAACTCCGAGGAGGGCTACCAGAACATGGTGCGCTTCCTGTTCGGCGACACCTGCGCCACCGCGCAACTGGAAATCACCGCGCTGGCGTTTCCGCCGGAAGTGGAGGCCGCGCGCAAACGCGGCAAGAACGTGGAGTCGGCGTACTACATCGAGGCCACGGTCGCCCCGCGCGGCGCCTACACCTACGAGCTGACCGCGCGCACCCAGGCCAACCAGTGCGCGATCCGGCGCGGCTATGAAGAGTTGTTCAATGCCGACGGCAGCCTGCGCGACGATGCCCGCGCGCCGGTGCTGTTCTCGGTGTTCCTGGACAGCGGCAAGATCCTGGCCGGCAGCGAGATCGCCTTTTCGGTGGACCTGGCCGTGTGCAACGCCGGCTACCAGATCGACGGGGCCCTGTTGCTCAAGCACCACATCCCCGCCGAATACCTGTTCCGCAACACCCTGGTACTGTTCGCCAAACCCGGCAGCGATGGCCACTGGCAGCTGCGCTACGTGTGGAGCGATGAGCACTGGGCCGGCGGGAGCAAGACGGCGGCCACCCCGGTGGCGGACGGTACCCGCATCATCGGTATCCGCCAGCACGGCGCCGAGGTGTTCGCCATCCCGGTGCGCTCGGACAAGGGCTTTGCCGCCGAACTGAAAATCTCGCTGGCGGCATGGCAGTGAGCGACGGCGCCGGGCATGGCCGCGCGGCGTTCAGTCCAGGCTTTGCTGCAGATCCAGCATCGGCGTCTGCGGCACGCTGATCCAGCCGGCGGCGGGATTGTCCAGATCGATCACCAGCGCCACCGCCAGTGTGATCAGCACAAACATCAACATGCTTGATTGCCGCTGCCGGCGCTGCTGGTAGCCGACCATGCCGGCAGCCATGACCGCATA
>NZ_LLXS01000025.1:0-41880 GCF_001431585.1 Stenotrophomonas pictorum JCM 9942
AGTTTTTCAACGGAATAGGTCAGAAGCGGACATCATCTGATCACCTCCGATGCTTACAAGAGCATTCCTACGTGGCCTCAACGTAAAGCCCGCTTTACGCTTCAAGTGGCTAAGACCGGTGACACCGGACCGACTAATGATGGCGCCGACGCCATCAGTCCCAGAAGTCGAAGCCCAAGGCTTCCCCTGCCCAATGGCTGTAGAGATCTCCCCTTCCCCAGTAGCTCACGTCGCCATTTCGCTCCGTGCGAATGGCGCGGAACACCCCCCGGTCTGGCGTTTGGTAGTTCAGGCGCCCATCCAATACGGGCAAGACGAATCCGGCCTGCCCGTCGCTCGACGTCGCCTCCGATGGGATGGGCAAAAGCAGCGCACCGCTCGGAGTCTCCCGCAGCACCAGACAGAACGACGGATAACGCTTGAGGCAGCACACCAGAGCCGGGTGCGTGCCCGCCGCCCTTATCTCCGCCAGCAGGCGATCAACCGACTCAAGGGCTAGTGCCTTTGCCTTCGCGCTCTGCACTGCAACAGACGCCTCGTGGCACCAGGTCGTCACGTCCGACGAATCCGCCAGCAGGAGCTTCTTGTTTCGGCTGGCAAAGCGCTGGGCCACTCGCCGATACCGGGAGGTGGTCACAAACAGCCCAGACGCCTCTTCACGCAGGCTGTGCGCTTCCAATGCGGCGACGGCCTCCAGCCCAATCGGCCGGTGCTTTGCGTATCGCCGGGCTTGGACCAAGGTCAGTGCATCGCCCAACGGAGACTGAAGCCACATCCGGACATCCACGCCCTCATCGGCCGTACCGGGGCCGATCTGTGTTTTCCACCCCCGCGCAGTGAAAACGCTGCTGATCAGTTCTTCGAAGTCGCGGTGAGGAAGCCGGTAAAGATCGTCCGGGTGTTCCGCAAAGTGTCGGTAGATGTCCCCCGACACGTCTGCCGTGTCCGCTTCGATCAGACGGCAAGTCCACTGCCATTGGGCCCATTGGTCGAACTGCTTCTGCAGCGCTGACTCGTAGTCGATGAGGTAGTAGTTGGCAGTGACTGCATCGTCCAGTTCGAGGTAGAGACCTATCTGCGCCAACTCTTCCCCCAGTTCATCGGCCTCTCTGGTTCCCTCGTTCAGGCATCGCGCCGGCATGCCATCGGAGCACAGCGTCAGGATCGACACACCCTCCCCAGGTTCCGTGTCGTAGTGCACCAATGGATTCTTGTGAGTGGAGTCTTCCCAAAACTCGTGCCGCTTGGCCCAGGCCTCCGTGATGGCCTGGGCTTGCAACACGATCGCTTCCAAGTGCGCATCCGGCGGGCTTGGCTGTTCCTTCGCTTTTGCCACGCTCACCCTCCCTGTCGACAGTCAAATGCTGCCATCGAAGAATCCGCGGCGCCATCCGCCGACGGCTGGCCAGGCTGGCTCGATTTGGGCATGCTCTTGGCCGCGCACCCTGCCCGAACGAAGATGACCGACTACACCCTGAACGACCACGCCCAGGACGTTCAAGACTTGGCAAGCTTGCGCGAGAAGTGGGAGAACTATTCGGGAAACAACCCGAGCAAGTTCCGTGCAGACATCGAAACGGCCAAGGCCACGCTTGCCCGAGTCGAACGAGCACTCAAGGACACTGGCGTGTTGTCGCGGACGACCCAAGAGGAGCTGGATGCGGCGCTGGACAAGGCGTACCCCAATGCGCACACCCGCCAGATCGTGCAATGAGAAGGTCAGCGCTTTCAGAAGCGATACACGCCAGTAGCCATCAGCCTCTCAAGGAAGACCGTACGAGAGTGGAAAGGCTTTTGGGTTCCACTGGCCGACTGAAATAAGTTCGGCGGCACAGTGGATCGGTCCCACGCTCGCTCGGCCCAACCCCGTCACGGTGGCAAAAAACGGGTCGGCAAAAAACGGGTCAGAGTCGTTTTAAAACTCTGATTCTTTCGAAGACTAAGACAGTTCGACAACAGAAGCGGACCTGCATCTGCAATGTGCTGGCACAACCTACATGTGCACGAGGTTCAGTGATGTCCCGGGCTGCGAGCTGCGGGCTTCAGCCCAGCGCCGCAGCAACACCAGCGTTTCGGTCCAGGCCTGGCCGCAGAAGCCGAGGTATTCGCTGCGCGGGTCCCAGCCGAGGCAGTGGAACTGCAGCACGGTCATCGGTTCGCCCTTGTGTACCAGGCACCGGGGCTGGCGCGGCGGGAGAGGTCGAAGCGGATCCCGGTGCAAGGCCCGGCGGAGACCGGGCTCTGATTGGCGTGGCTGATTCACTTGTGTCCCCGGTGATGGGGGCCTTCCGGCTCGGCAGGCTGGCTGGGATTCATCAACCGGCATCGCACGGCCGGGCAAAGACGCCGGGCGGGTAGGGCCCGCGCCGCCTGGTCCGGTGGATCCGGCGCTTGCTGGTGAAGGCGGTGGGTGCCGGGGCGTTGCCGAAGGCGGGCCGTCTTCAACTGGAGAGGCGCTGGTAGCATTGCGCAACGCAAGTGGCCTGTGCGAGACGCCGTTGTCCAACACTTCCCCCCAGACTCCACCGTCACCGGGCAGCGCAGGCGAGGTTTTCCGCATCTTTCTGCGCCTGGGGCTGACCTCGTTTGGCGGTCCCATTGCCCATCTGGCCTATTTCCGCGAGGAATTTGTCAGGCTGCGCGGCTGGCTGGATGACGCCCACTTCGCACAATTGCTGTCCGTGTGCCAGTTTCTGCCGGGACCGGCCAGCAGTCAGATGTGCTTCGCGATCGGCCTGTTCCGTGGTGGCTGGGCGGGGGCGCTGGCCGCCTTCGTGGCGTTCACCCTGCCGTCGGCCCTGCTGATGTTCGGATTCGCGCTGATAGCGCCCCATGTCGGACAAGGCGTGGGGACCGCCGCAGTGCACGGCCTGAAGCTGGTCGCCGTGGTCGTGGTCGCACACGGTCTGCTGGGCATGATCCGGCAACTGGCCCCGGATGCGCCGCGAGTCCTCATCGCTGCGGGGGCGGCCGTGCTGATCGTGTCCACCGGAAGTGCATGGGCACAATTGGGCGCCATAGCCCTGGGCGCCATGCTGGGATGGTGCTTCTGCCGGCAGGTGAATGCACCCCTGTCTGCCGCTTTCCCGGTGCGCTATGGCCGCCGCGGTGGCGTCGCGTTTCTGCTCGTCTTCCTGGCCGGCCTGGCGGGCGCGTTGATGTGGCCTGCCGCCGACGCCCCCACCGCAGCGGCGTTGGCTGCCGCGTTCTACAAGGCGGGGGCACTGGTCTTCGGCGGTGGTCACGTCGTGCTTTCCCTGCTGCAGCCGGCGGTGGTCGACACCGGCTGGGTGCATCCGGACACCTTCCTTGCCGGCTACGGAGCGGCGCAGGCGATGCCCGGGCCGATGTTCTCCCTGGCGGCCTTTGTGGGCGCCGAAGTGCCGGTGGGCTGGCCCGCCGCAGCCAGCGCGACGCTTGCGCTGCTGGCCGTGTTTCTGCCCGGCATCCTGCTGTTGCTGGCGGTGTTGCCGCTGTGGGAGCACCTGGCGCGGCGCCGTTGGGCCACCCGTGGCATAGCCGGTATCAATGCCGCGGTGGTGGGGCTGCTCATCGCGGCGTTCTACACCCCGGTCTGGACCGAAGGCGTACACGGCGTGGCCGATTTCGTCATCGCGCTGATCGGATTTGCCCTGCTGACCACCCGGCGGGTTTCGGCGCTATGGATCGTGTCGTGGTGCGTGGCAGCGTCCATCGTGGCGCGTCTGCTCAGCTAGCGATCCTGGCCGAGGCGCTGCCGGTCGCTGGCGGTTTCCGGCCAAGGTGTCTGAGGCCCGCGCCGCTGGCCGGATATCCGCACCACGGCGGCAAAGCCTGAAGCGCTCCGTCGAGAGAGCTGCTCGGGGTGGGGTGGCCCAACCTGCAGTCGGCCACGCCGCCGACGCTCCGCATTCACCGCCATCTGAGCTGCGTGGCGTCCAGCCGGCCATCAGGCGCAACCCCACCTCATGTTGATCCTGATGGCGGGGCCGTGGCGTCGGCACTCCACACCACGGCCGGCTTGTGCAAGGACAACGGCCATGCCCTCGCATCGGCCCGGCAGGCGGGGTGGGCGTCATGCCCCGGCATTGCGCGGTCTGGCGGCAGCGGGTGGGTGAGCTCAACCCGTGGGCGGACCTGACCGCCACGTCCACGGACACGGGTGCCTGCCGTCCAGGCAGGCACCCGCTCCAGTCAGTAGTCCACGTTGAGCTTCACCCACGCGGAACGGCCAGGCTCGTTGAACCTCAGCGGATCGGCCGGATAGCCGAAGTCGGCACTGCCCGACAGATTCAGGTGTTCGCTGTAGGCCCGGTCGAACAGATTGTCGACACCGGCGGTCAGCTGCACGCGGTCGGTGAAGCGATAGCCACCATTGAGCGCCAGTGTCGCAAACCCCGCACTGGGACCGATATCGCGTCCGACCACCGTGCCCTGGTTGAGTGCCACGCGCGTCTGCCTGGACACGGCGCGAACCAGGACGCCGGCATTCCAGCGCCGGTTGTCGTAGCCGGCGCTCAGGCGGGCCTCCAGTGGCGGCATCTGCGGCAATGCATCACCCGAGGCACGGTTCTCGCCCCAGGCGTAGGCCAGCGTGCCGCCCAGCTTCCAGTGGGGTGCGGGGCGGAACTCGACACCGGCCTCGCCGCCGCGGATGTCCGCATCCACGTTGGCGGCCGAGGACATCATTCCCATCATTCCGCCCTCCATGTACGCGAAGATGATGTAGTCCTGGATGCGGCCGGCATACGCCGATACCCACGCATCGAACGTCGGGGCACGGTACTGCAGGCCGACATCCAGCTGCGTGGTCTTTTCCGGGTGGATGCCGGCGAAGGCATTCACCGCGCCCATCGGCCCCCGGTCGGGCGAGAACAGCTCCCAGTAGTCGGGCATGCGCGCGGTGTGGCCAAGGCCGGCGTACCAGGTCCCCCGCGTGGAGGTGGTGTCCTGTTCGAACCGCATGAAGGCGGCCGGCAGCGTCTCCTTGCGGCGGAGGCCGGCGGTGGGATTGGGCCTACCCATCATCCCTGCGACCGTCCGCTTGTCGGTCACTTCGGCGCGGTCCGCGCGGGCGCCCGACACCAGACGCCGGGCGGCGGAGAGCGTCCATGTCGCCTCGGCAAACAGACCAGCGTTCTGGAAGTTCGCATCGGTCACCCACGGCATCGCGAGGTGGGCGTTGCGTCCCATGCCGCCACGTTCGCGGTGCCGGCTCTGTTGCCCATCGATGCCCGCTGTCAGCTCCAGTCCCCCGGTTGCCCAGGTCCAGGCGTTGCGTCCGCCCAGGGTCCTGCGGTCCACCTGGGCGACCATCGGCATCGGCATCGAGCTCATCGGGTTTGGCGTGCGCAGGGTGTAGTTGTCCATCACGTGGTCGGCATAGTTGGCGAACACACTGGCTTCCACGCGCTCCAGGCTGCCGGGCAGGTTGGACTTCTCGAACCGCAGGCTGTAGCTCTGGCGCTTGAACTGCGCGCCGTCCATGCCCCGCCCGGCGTAGCGGGCGCTGCCGTCGCCAACGCCGGCATTGAACTCCAGCAGCGTGTCAGCGTCGGGCGTCCAGCCCAGAGCGAGGTCGGTGTTCCACTTCTTCCATGACGAGGGCACGACGTCGCCGGAACCGTCCCTGTAGTCGTCCGACTCGGAACGGTTGGCGCTGAGCCGGGCATAGCCCACCGGCATACCCGCGGTGGCATCGAGCACCTGGTCGTTGCGGCCGAACGAACCACCGAGCAGGCTTCCGGTCAGATCGATACCGGGCGTGTCGAAGCGCGGGGTCCGCCGTTCAAAGCGCACCGTGCCCGCGGACGCGCCCGGCCCCCAGCGCACCGTCTGCGGGCCCTTGATGACGACCAGCCTGTCGTAGGTCTCGGGCGAGACATAGGACATCGGATTGTCCATCCGGGCCGGGCACGCCCCCGGCATGCTGCCGTCGTTGGTCAGCAGGTTCAGCCGCGAACCGAACATGCCGCGCAATACCGGATCGCCATTGGTGCCGCCGTTGCGCACGGCACTGAAGCCGGGAATGGTTTTCAGGTAGTCGGCGCCATCACTGGCGGGCACCGGCTGGCGGGGCAGTTTCGGGTCTGTTTCATAGGTCAGTGGGGAGACGGGGGACGCGGTCACGACCACGGCCTCAAAATCGACCGGATCAGGCGCGGCGGCCTGTACACCGAACGGCGAGGCCAGGGCCGAGGCAATGGCAAGGGACAGCCACGACGCGCGCGGCGCCGGGCGGACTGGATGGGACATGGGAACTCCAAAACACAAGTGAGGCGACACCCGGGGCGTCGCGCAGGAATACCGCTTGTGGATCAGAGGAGGACGGGAGGACCCCGGCTGCCCAGGCCGCGCAGGTTCTGCCACAGGCGCAGCGGCGGATCAGGCTGCCCCGTCAGCCGGGCAGCCGCAGCACGCGGCAGCACCAAGCCCAGGAACAGGATGACCGGCAGGAGCAGATCGACCAGACGGCAATAGGAACAGTCCTCTCCCATCGCCGCATGGGGACCCTCGGAAAACGGCGTCTGCGAGGGGGATGGCGCGCCGGTGTCTACCCAGTGCATGCCGGTGGAGGTGCAAAGTTCCGTCCAGCCGGGCAGTACCTGCGGCCCGGTACCGGACAACACCCTGCTGGCCGACGGCGCGAGCGCCATCAGCAGCCCGGCGAGCAAGCCAAGCCGGCCGATAAATCGGAACAGGGTGGATGAACGGTTCACATGGAAAGTCTAGTCCAGTGCCCGCAGCCGATTCACCGGCGCCGGCCGCATCCAACCCCGAAAGAGCGCTATGTCATTGATATGAAAGCGTGCGACCAAGTGTCGCAGGCACCGGCGCGGTCATGCGGTGCCCACTTCCGGGACCCGCGGCAGGGGGCGGCTCAGTGATGGCCCGGGGTGCGGGCTTCGGCCCAGCGGCGCAGCAGGACCAGGGTTTCGGCCCAGGCCTGGCTGCAGAAGCCGAGGTATTCGCTGTGCGGGTCCCAGCCGAGGTGGTGGAACTCCAGCACGGTCATCGGTTCGCCTTCGTGGGGCAGGCCGCGCCAGGCGCCGGGGCTGGCGCGGCGGGAGAGCTCGAAACGGATCTCGGTACCGGACCAGGCCGAGGCGGGGCTCTGGCGGGGGTGGTGGCTGATCACCTCCCAGCGCACCCGTTGCCCGGGGAGGGTCTCCAGCACCTTCATCGCGACCACGCCATGACCGCCGCCGGGGTTGTGGCTGAGGAGGGTGTCGCCGTCGATCACCGATTGCTGGTGCGCGATCCACCACTGGCCCAGTCCCTCGGCGGTGGCCAGTCCGGCGTAGACGGTGGACAGGGGGGCATCGATCCAGAGCTGGTGATGGATGGCGGTCATGGCGGCATCCTCCTGTCGGGTGATACCGGCAAGCGTGCCGCAAAGTGCGGCAGGTGGTGTGAAGCCGGTTCCGCTCAGAACTCCAGATCCAGCGCCGCGCACAGGTAATCGATGAACGGTGCCAGCGTGGCGTAGTCCTTGACCAGGGTCTGGCGCAGCTGCGGGCTGCACATCTGGGCATCGGTCAGCGGGCGCGAATACACCCAGTTGCGCTGTTTCAGATCTTCGATGTGCGGGTGGTCGGCCGGGTAGCCGCGCGGCGGCCGCTGCAGCTTCTCGTCGGTTTCCATCGCAAAGCGGCGGACGATGGCCGGATCGCGTACGGCGCGTTCCCAGCTGGCCGGATTGTCGAAAATGAACTGCCGCACCTTGCGCATGCTTTCCGGCTCCGGGTGCCACAGGCCGCCGCCGAGGAAGCAGTTGTCCGGCTGCAGGTGCAGGTAGAACAGCGGCACGATCTGCAGGCGGCGGCGCTCGTGATAGAAGCGCGCGCCCTGCCAGGTCTTGTAGGGCGATTTGTCGTGGGAGAAGCGCGCGTCGCGCTGGATGCGGTACAGCGAGCCGCCCACGGTGCGCGAATCGGCGCGGAAATGCGGGCTGATCGCCTCGATATCCGGCTGCAGGTCGGCGATCAGGCGCAGGAACGGCTGGCGCACGTGCGCTTCGTACTGCGCCTTGTGGTCGTTGAACCAGGTCTTGTCGTTGTGCGCGGCCAGCCCACGCAGGAATTTGAAACTGGCATCGGAAAAATAGGCGGTCATAGCGATTGCTGCAGGTGCTGGCCCCAGTGCTGCAGATGCTCCAGCAGGGCGAGGTGCTCGGGGTGGTCGTGGTATTCGGCGCGCAGCTGCTCGATCTGCGCGAAGTGCTGCGGCAGGGTCTGCTCGCCCAGGCGGGCGGCTTCATCGAACAGGCGCAGGCGGCGGTAGTCGTCCCAACGGGCGCGGTCTTCACCATGCAGCGTCTGCGGGTGGTTGCGGGCGCGATAGCGGAACAGCAGCTCGGGCAGGCGTGGATCGCGGAAGCGGCCTTCCAGTTCGGCCAGCGCTTCGGGCGGAGCGGTGCGCACCTTGGGCATCAGCGCCTTGTCACCCTCGGCCAGGAAGCCGTCGTAGAGCGAGGCGTCGGCATCGACCGGGCCGGCCGCGCGCTCGCCGGCGAACACGCAGCGCACCTTCTCGGCCAGTTCCGGGCCGAGCGCGCGCAGCTGTTCGACCTTGGCCGCGATGGCGGCCGGATCGATAGCCAGGCGCTCGAAGTCGGGCGCGCGCAGGTGGTTCCAGGCCACCAGCGCCGGCACCTTGTTCAGATGCACTTCCTTCAACGGCACCCGCTGCTGGCCTTCGGGCAGATCGGCGGCGCGGGTGTACAGGCGCGCGGCAATCTCCTCGGCCGACAGGTCCAGCAGCTGCTGCACGTCACCTTCCAGATCGAACACGATCACCCGGTTGCTGATGTGCGGATGGCGGGTCAGTGGCAGCACCGGCGCGGCGCACAGCCGGCTGGCCGGGTAGCGCATGGAGATGTGCAGCACGGGGTTCATCGCCACCACGTCCAGCAGGCTGCCAACGAAGCGCTTGTCGCGCAGCTTCAGCGCGTAGTCCCACATGCGCGGCTGGGCCTGTTTGAAGCGGCGCGCCATGCCGATGGTGGCGTAGACGTCGGACAGCGCCTCGTGCGCGTCGCCTTCGCGGACATCGTTGGCGATGGCTAGGTGTTCGAGCTTGAACGAGGTGGCGCCATCCTCGCGCTGCGGCCACTGGATGCCCTCCGGGCGCAGTGCGTGTACCAGCCGCAGCATGTCCAGCAGGTCCCAGCGCGAGTTGCCGCCGCGCCACTCGCGCTCGTAGGGATCAAAGAAGTTGCGGAACAGCCCGTAGCGGACGAACTCGTCGTCAAAGCGCAACGTGTTGTAGCCCAGCGTGCAGGTCTGCGGCCGTGCCATCAGGTCGCTGATCCGGGCGAAGGCCTCGGCCTCGCTGACGCCTTCGGCCAGGGCATGCTGCGGGGTGATGCCGGTGATCAGCGTGGCGATGGGCGAGGGCAGCAGGTCGTCGGCCGGCTTGACGTAGAAGCTGACCGGCTCGTCGACCACGTCCAGCTCGACGTTGGTGCGCACCGCCGCGAACTGGGCGATGCGGGTACGGCGCGGGTCCTGGCCGAAGGTTTCGAGGTCGTAGAAGAGGAAAGTGTCGGGCATGGGGGTCTTTACCGGCGGCTAGTGGCGTGCGTCAGCCGTGGTGACGGCATCGTTCATCCGCGTGCGGAACGGTGCAGGGACAGGCCATCAGTGCGCCCCTGCCAGTACCGGCAGCTGCGCGTGGACGATCCGTTCCAGTGCGGCCCAGTCCATCCGCGCCAGCGTGGTGTGGCCGGCGGTGGCCTCGGCCAGGATGCGCTGCTGGATGCGGGTGCGTTCCAGCGCCACGGCATAGGGCGTGTGCAGGAAGGTGACCATCGTGTAATGCGGCACGAAGCGGGTGGGCCAGCGCGCCTGCAGCGCCTGTTCCAGTTCGCGTTGCAGCAGGAAGGCAGGATCGGCCACCTGGTCGCGCATCTCGATGTAGTTGTCCAGCGCCATCTGCTGGATCGCCGCGGCGTTGGGCTTGCGTTCGCGCTCGAACAGGGCGAAGGCCTGTGCGGGATCGGCGTTGGCGGCCAGCGCGTCGGCCAGGAACACGCAGTCCTCGAACGCGCAGTTCATACCCTGGCCGTGGAACGGCACCATGGCATGGGCTGCATCGCCGATCAGCACCGCTTTGCCGCCCTGATGCCAGCGATCCAGGTACAGGGTGCCGAGCAGGCCGGGCGGGTGCTGTTCCCAGTCGCGGCGCAGATCCGGAATCAGCGGCACCGCGTCGGCGAACTCGCGCTCGAACAACGCCTGCGCCTCGGCGCCGCTGCGCACGTTGGCGAAGCTGGGCTCACCGTCGTTGGGCAGGAACAGGGTGACGGTGAAGGTGCCTTCGTCATTGGGCAGGGCGATGCACATATAGCGTCCGCGCGGCCAGATATGCAGCGCATTGGCTTCGATCTGGAAGCGGCCGTCGGCATGCGGCGGGATTTCCAGCTCCTTATAGGAGTGGTCGAGGAACTCGGTGCGCTCGCCCAGCGGCGACTTGCGGTTCATCGCCGCACGCAGCGCCGAGCCGGCGCCATCGGCGCCGACCAGCGGTGTGTCGAAGTGGGTGTCGTGGGGGGAATCGTCGCGGTCGTCGATAAAGCGGGCGTAGCCGGCATCGAAATCCACGGTGTGCAGGCGACGGTGGAAGTGGAACCGCGCGCCGGCCGCTTCGGCCAGCTGCAGCAGGGTGACGTTAAGTTCGGCACGGTGTACCGACCAGATCACCTCGCTGTCATCACGGCCGTAGCGCTGCAACTCCGGCGTGCCGTGACGCGGATGCACCATGCGTCCACGCATCATCACCGCCTTGGCCATGACCGCCTCTTCCACGCCGGCCTGGCGCAGCGCATTGCGGCCGCGTTCGGCCAATGCCAGGTTGATCGAGCGACCGGACTCGTAGTCGGCGATGCGCGGATCGCCGCGGCGCTCGTACACGGTGATGCGCCAGCCCTGGCGGGCCAGCAGGATGGCGAGCAGGGAGCCGGCCAGACCGGCGCCGATGATGGTGAGGCCGCGTGGGGCGGTAGTGGTCAAGTCGTGGGGTTCCGTCGGGTCATACACCGGCCCAGGTTTCCACTTCTTCGATGAAACGGTAGACATCGCGGTAGCGGTTGTACATCGGGGTGGGCGAGATGCGGATCACGTCCGGCTCGCGCCAGTCGCCGAGCACGCCGACCGACTGCAGGTACTCGAACAGCGAGCGGCCCTGTTCGCGTCCGCCGGCCACGCGCAGCGACAGCTGGCAGCCGTGACGCTCCGGCTCGGTCGGGGTGATGATCTGCAGCACGCCGTCCAGACGCGCGCGCACCATCGTTTCCAGATAGCCGGTGAGCTTGAGCGACTTCTCGCGCAGGGCCGGCATACCGGCCTCGTCGAACAGCGCCAGCGAGGCGCGCAGCGGCGCTAGCCCCAGCACGGGCGGATTGCTCAGCTGCCAGCCTTCGGCGCCGACTTCGGGGACGAACTCCGGCGCCATCTGGAAGCGCGTGGCCTGCTCATGGCCCCACCAGCCGGCAAAGCGCGGCAGCGAGGTGTCGCGCGCGTGGCGTTCGTGCACGAAGGCGCCGGCGACCGCGCCGGGGCCGGCGTTGAGGTACTTGTAGTGGCACCACACGGCGAAATCCGGGGCGATGTCATGCAGCGCCAGCGGCACGTTGCCGACCGAATGGGCCAGATCGAAGCCGATATTGGCGCCGTGCGCACGCGCCAGCCGGGTGATCGCGGCCAGATCGAACACCTGTCCGCTGCGATACTGCACACCGGGCCACAGCACCAGCGCCACGCGGCGGTCGTGTTCGCCCAGCGCCCGCTCGATGGCCTGCATCGAGATCGTGCCGTTGGGCTCGTCCGGCTGCACTTCGATCAGATCGGTGGCCGGATTGAAACCGTGGAAACGGATCTGCGCCTCGACCGCATGACGGTCGGTGGGGAACGCACCGGCTTCCATCAGGATCGCAGGGCGCTCAAGGGTCGGGCGGTAGAAGCTGACCATCATCAGATGCAGGTTCACGCTCAGCGTGTTCATCGCGACCACTTCGCCGGGCTGTGCGCCCACCACGCGCGCGAGCGAATCGCGCACCAGGCGGTGATAGCCCATCCAGTGCGTGGGGCCGGTGAAATGGCCTTCCACCGCGATGCTGGACCACAGGTCCATCACTTCCTGCACCATCGCCTTGGCGCCCTTGGGCTGCAGGCCCAGCGAGTTGCCGACGAAGTAGGTCTGGTCGGCGGACTGGTGCTGCGGAATCAGGAACTGGCTGCGCAGGTGGCGCAGCGGATCGGCGGCATCCAAGGCGGTGGCGTGGGCCGGGGACAGGGTTTCGTTCATCGGTACGCAGGTGGCGAGAATGAGCCCGAAGTGTACCTGTCCCGGCACGGTTGCCGGTTGCCTGTTGCGGATGCCGGCAGTGGCGCGGCAGATGGTGCCGGGCGATGGCCGGGGCGCCGTGCGAACCGCACGGAAGGTGCGCTCAGATTTCGGGCGAGGCCGGTGCCGGTAACGGATGCACGGTGCCGCAGCGCTGGCAGCTGCGGTGTTCCAGCGAGGAATGGAACCGGTCGAATACCTTGGGCAGGTCGGTCTCGATGTTCTTCAGGTGGAAGAACTCCTCATAGAGCTTGTGGTTGCAGTGCGGGCAGAACCACATGAAGCCGTCGAGCTCGTGGTCCAGACGCTTGCGCTCGACCACCAGGCCGATCGAGCCGGGCATGCGCTGCGGCGAGTGCGGCACCCGCGGCGGTAGCAGAAAGATCTCGCCGGCGCGGATGGGAATCTCCCGCACCGCGCCGTCTTCCTGCACGCGCAGCACCATCTCGCCCTCGAGCTGGTAGAACCACTCCGGGCCTTCATCCCAGTGGTAGTCGCTGCGGCTGTTGGGGCCGCCGACCACCATCACGATGAAATCGCCGTTCTCGATCATCTTGTTGCCCACCGGCGGCTTCAGCAGGTGGCGATGCTCATCGATCCAGGCGTGCAGATTGAGGGGGAGTGGCAGCATGCGGGGGAGCCTGTGGCGGGAAACGGGCCTGCCCCTGCCGCGGCATCAGCGGCCACAGCAGGGGGTGGGAGGTCAGTGGCGTTTGCCCTTGCGCGGCACGAACGACAGGGCCCTCTCGTAGGCCGGCTGCAGATCTTCCGGGGCGCCCACGTCGATGCCCATCTCGCTGACCCGGCCGTCGCGCAGACTGTAGACCCAGCCGTGCACCATCAGCTTCTGGCCGCGCGCCCAGGCGTCCTGGACGATGGTCGAGCGGCAGGCGTTGACCACCTGCTCGATCACGTTCAACTCGCACAGGCGCGCATGGCGCAGATCCGGGTCGTCGATCTGCGAGAGGATATCGTCATGCTTCTGCGCGACATCGCCGACATGTCGCAGCCAGTTGTCGGCTAGGCCGACGCGCACCTGGTTCAGTGCCGCGTGCACGCCGCCGCAACCGTAATGGCCAACGATCAGGATGTGCTTGATCTTCAGCTGGTCCACCGCGTACTGGATCACGCTCAGGCAGTTCAGGTCGGTATGCACCACCACGTTGGCGACGTTGCGGTGCACGAAGATCTCACCCGGCGCCATGCCGATGATCTGGTTGGCCGGCACGCGTGAATCGGAGCAGCCGATCCACAGGTATTCGGGGTTCTGCTGTTTGGACAGCTGCTGGAAGAATTCCGGATCTTCGCGCTCGATCCGGTCGGCCCAATCACTGTTGTTCTGCAGCAGTTTGCGGATGTCTTTCATG
Organism: Stenotrophomonas pictorum JCM 9942; assembly: GCF_001431585.1. NCBI lineage: Bacteria > Pseudomonadati > Pseudomonadota > Gammaproteobacteria > Lysobacterales > Lysobacteraceae > Stenotrophomonas > Stenotrophomonas pictorum. The sequence continues at coordinate 13,692 of NZ_LLXS01000025.1, forward strand.
GTCATGCTTCCCTTGCGATCTGGAGGGGGAGGGCGTCGCCGTCATGGAAACGGCGTCGTCGCGGGAAATGGAGGCTGCGCCGCGTCATTGTGGCGTGTCGCGCGATGCGCGGTGGAGCGTCATCCAGTCGGCCAGCTCCTGTGCGCGTGGCGTGGACAGCGCCTGCAGCGCGTGTATCACGGCCTGCTGGTTGGCGGGTGGATGGTTCTGGCCCAGTTTTAGTTTGAGCTGGACCTGCTCGACCACGAAGCGGAATCCGACGATGCCGCGCACTTGACGGCGATGGTCCTCGCGCTGTGGCTCGAACCGCCACTGCTGGCCCACGTCCGCCTCAAAGTGGTCGCTGATATCGACCAGCAGTGCGGCAAGCGCGTCTTCATCGGTGAAGGAGTGCAGTTGTCCGCGCAGCTCGGCCGCCGCGTAGTTCCAGGTCGGAACGCGCGCGGCGCTTTCCTTGTCCGGATACCAGCTGGCCGAGACATAGCCGTGCGGCCCGTCCACCAGGACTTTGGCGGGGGTGCGTTGCCGGGCTTGCGGATTGGGACGCGCCCAGTGCCCGCGCAGCTCGATCTGCTGGTCTTGGCGCCGATACAGCACCGGCAGCCGGGTCAGCTCGGGCAGGCCGTCTTCGCCGGTGGTGAGCAGCGTCACGAACGGGTCGCGTGCCAGCAGCCGGTCCAGCCACTGCAGATCCGTCTCGGCGAAAGCGGCCGGAGTGAACATCCGTGGGGTCAGGCCCGCATGCCAAGCAGCTGGACCATGCGGCCCTGCAACGCGTCGTCATTGTCCGCGTGCGGTGGCTGGATCTCGTGCAGCGAGAAGCCGCGCTGCAGTGCATCCTCCTCGTCGATGCCGTCAAAGGCGACAAACTCGGCATCGAGCAGCTGTGCGCGGGCGGTGTCCTCGCTGTCGTAGCTGAGCGTATTGCCGTCGCTGTCCAGCACCTCGGCGGTGCCGGCCGGACGGATGCGCAGGCGCGCCCAGATCAGGGTGTTGCCCAGTTGCGCCAGCCACCACTGGTCGGTCGCGTTGTCCGAATCGTTCATGTCATTACCTGGGAAAAAAGCCACAGCAGCAGCGCCATGCCCAGCCCGCCGAACATCACCAGCAGCGCGAGGCGCGCCGGGGCTGCCAGTCCGGACAGGGAACGGTCCGGGATGCGGGAGAAGTCGCGGGCCAGCAGCCAGCGCAGGCTGTCGGGTTTGAGGAAAGCGCCGGCGCCGAATTCGGTCGCCAGCGCCGGATGCCGGTCGCGGATATGGATCAGGGTCAGCGGCCAGAAAATCAGGAAGGCGCTGAAGCCGGCAATGGCCACGCCGATGAAGCACAACGCGAAGAACAAGGTCACCGCAGACGCCTCCCTGTCACTGGATCAGAACTCCGCCGAGCCCGGCGCGCGCGGGTAGGGGATCGCGTCGCGGATGTTGCTCAGGCCGCAGACGTATACCACCAGACGCTCGAAGCCCAGGCCGAAGCCGGCGTGCGGCACCGAGCCATAGCGGCGGAAATCGCGGTACCACTGGTAGTGCTCCGGATCCAGGCCGAACTGCGCCATGCGCGCGTCGAGCACGTTCAGGCGCTCCTCGCGCTGGCTGCCGCCGATGATCTCGCCGATGCCCGGGGCCAGCACGTCCATCGCCGCGACGGTCTTGCCGTCATCGTTCAGGCGCATGTAGAAGGCCTTGAAGTGCTCGGGATAGTTGGTCACCACCACCGGGCGACCGACATGCTCCTCGGTCAGCCAGCGCTCGTGTTCGGTCTGCAGGTCCAGGCCCCATTCGACCGGGTAGTCGAACTTCTTGCCCGACTTCTGCAGCAGCGCGATCGCGTCGGTGTACTCGATGCGCTCGAACGGCGCGTTGACGAAGGCTTCCAGGCGGGTGATCGCGTCCTTCTGAACGCGCTCGGCGATGAAGGCCATGTCGTCGGCGCGCTCGTCGAGCACCGCGCGGAACAGGTACTTGAGGAACTCCTCGGCCACGCGCGCGTTCTCGGCCAGATCGGCGAAGGCGATCTCCGGCTCCACCATCCAGAACTCGGCCAGATGGCGGGTGGTGTGGCTGTTCTCGGCGCGGAAGGTCGGACCGAAGGTGTAGACCTTGCTCAGGGCCAACGCGTAGGCCTCGACGTTAAGCTGGCCGGACACGGTCAGGAAGGTCTCCTTGCCGAAGAAGTCGCGGCTGAAGTCGATCCCGCCGTCACCGGTGCGCGGCAGGTTGCTCATGTCCAGGGTGGAGACCCGGAACATCTGACCGGCGCCTTCGGCGTCGGAGGTGGTGATGATCGGGGTGCTGATCCAGTAGAAGCCGTTCTCGTGGAAGTAACGGTGCACGGCCTTGGACAGGCAGTCGCGGATGCGGGTGACGGCGCCGAACAGATTGGTGCGCGGACGCAGATGCGCCACTTCGCGCAGGAACTCCGGCGACATCGGCTTGGGCTGGATCGGGTAGGTCAGCGGATCTTCCACCCAGCCGACAATCTCCAGGCTCTGGCCCTGGATCTCGAAGCTCTGGCCCTTGCCCTGCGACTTCACCAGGGTGCCGGTGGCGATCACCGAGCAGCCCGGGGTCAGCTTCCTGATGTCCTCGAAGTTGGTCAGGGCATCGGTGGCCACGACCTGGATCGGAGCGAAGCCCGAGCCATCGCTGACGTTGACGAAGGCCAGTCCAGCCGAGCCGCGCACCGTGCGCACCCATCCCCGAACCGTGACTTCTCCGCCTTCCGGGAATTTCCCGGCAAGGGCGTGTGCAACGCTGACCACCGTCATGACTTGAATCCTCTGTTGATCGACTCGATCTGTGAATGCGAGATTTTAGCGGCTGTACTGCGGGCAGGCGAGGCATTTATCCACGCTTGCGGTCCGTGGCGGCCGCCCACACCTATAATCGGAACGTAATTCTGCTGGAGTCGTCCCATCATGGCTGTTCATCTGACCCCCGTCGCCCATTCCCGTGTACAGCGCTTTGTCGCCTCCACGCCGGGAGCACTGGGGCTGCGTTTCGGTGTGACCCGCACCGGTTGCTCTGGCTGGGGGCATGTCACCGATCTGGCCCGGGAGCAGCGCGAAGACGATACGGTGTTCGAGCAGGACGGGGTCCGCATCTATGTCGACGCCGATAGCCTGGCGCTGGTGGATGGCACCGAAATCGACTTCGGCAAGCAGGGGCTGAGCGAGACCTTCACCTTCAGGAATCCCAATGCCGCGGCTGAATGCGGGTGCGGCGAGAGCTTCACCACTGACGCCGACAAGGCCTGAGACCAGCATCGCCCGCGGTGTCCGGGGCCGTAGCAATGCCGGGCGCGGGCGCCGCTTCCTGCGCCGGAGCCGCTTTCCTTGCGGCCGCTGGTCGCAGCTGCCATAATTCGCGGCTTCCTGCGCCTCCTGGTGCAGGTTCCTTGCCCCACCTCGATTCAACGCGGGGGGCTGTCCGGCCCATACGGGCCACATCCGAAAGGTAGAAAAACATGAGTCGTCATTACGAAGTCGTGTTCCTGGTCCACCCGGACCAGAGCGAACAGGTTCCGGCCATGATCGAGCGCTACAAGGCGCTGGTCGAGAACGGCAATGGCACCATCCACCGTCTGGAAGACTGGGGCCGTCGTCAGCTGGCTTATCCGATCCAGAATCTGGTCAAGGCCCACTATGTTCTGATGAACATCGAAGCCGACCAGTCGGTTCTGAACGAACTGACCGAAAGCTTCCGCTTCAACGACGCCGTGCTGCGCAACCTGGTCATCAAGCGTGACGAGGCTGACACCGAGCAGTCGCTGATCATGAAGAGCAAGGACGAGAAGGGTGACAAGCCCGAGCGTGGCGAGCGTCGTCGTCGCGACGACGAAGAGGGTGCCACTTCCACCAATGAAGAAGCCGGCGAAGACGCCGCTTCTGCTGAATAAGGAGCGCCACCATGTCCAAGTTCTTCCGTCGCCGCAAGTTCTGCAAGTTCACGGCTGAAGGTGTGAAGGAGATCGACTACAAGGATCTCAACACCCTGCGCCAGTACCTGACCGAGAACGGCAAGATCGTGCCGAGCCGCGTCACCGGTACCAAGTCCAAGTACCAGCGCCAGCTGGCCACGGCCGTCAAGCGCGCCCGTTTCCTGGCTCTGATCCCGTATACGGACAACCACGACGTCTGATTCCGGATTTTCCGGTCTGATCTGCGCGGTTGCGTGCGGAAATCAAACGTAGAACGGATGACGGATGCCTCAGGGCATCCGTTTTCCCACCCGTCCTATTCGGACAGCAAGCGTTGCGGGGCCCTCTGGCGCCGCTAACGAATAACGGAGCAACATCATGAAGCTGATTCTTCTGCAGAAAGTGACCAACCTCGGCGGCCTGGGCGACCTGGTTGACGTGAAGCCGGGCTACGGCCGCAACTTCCTCGTGCCGCAGGGCAAGGCCGTGCCGGCCACCGAGGCCAACGTTGCCGAGTTCGAAGCCAAGCGTGCCGAGTACGAAGCCAAGGCCCAGGCCTCGCACGCCGGCGCACAGGCTCGCGCCGAGAAGCTGGAAGGCGCAAGTGTCACCATCGGTGCGCATGCTTCGACCGAAGGCAAGCTGTACGGCTCGGTCGGCCCGCGTGATATCGCCGAAGCCTTCACCGCTGCCGGCCTGGAGCTGAGCAAGAGCGAAGTGATCATGGGCGAAGGCGCCTTCCGTGCCGTGGGCCAGTACGACGTCACCGTCAAGCTGCACGCCGACGTGGAAGCCACCGTCAAGGTCATCGTCGAAGCCGACGCCTGATCTGCGCTGCCTATGTGCAAGAGGAACGGGCGCCGAAAGGCGCCCGTTTCTTTTTCCGGGGTGAGCCCGGCGCCCGCAGCGCGAGGTGTCGTTATACTCAGTCCCCAGTGCCGTGCTCGTGGCGTTGAATTCCTGAAAATATCAACGACTTGAGAGCGGAAAAGGAACCTTCCGGAATCTTCCCTGCGGTATTGGCCAGCGGCTTCCGGCGCCAGGAAACAGTCTGACTCCATGCGTCTATCCACGATCAAGCTTTCCGGTTTCAAGTCGTTCGTCGACCCCACGACCCTGCACCTGCCCACCAACATGACCGGTGTGGTGGGGCCCAACGGCTGTGGCAAGTCCAACATCATCGACGCCGTGCGCTGGGTGATGGGTGAAAGTTCGGCCAGCCGCCTGCGGGGCGACTCGTTGACCGACGTGATCTTCTCCGGTTCGGCAGGGCGCAAGCCGGTGTCACAGGCGACGGTGGAGCTGATCTTCGACAACACCGACCATACGATTTCCGGCGAGTACGCCTCGTTCAACGAAATCTCGGTCAAGCGCACGGTCAGCCGCGACGGCAGCAGCAACTACTACCTCAATGGCACCAAGTGCCGGCGGCGCGATATCACCGACCTGTTCCTGGGGACCGGTCTGGGGCCACGCAGCTATTCGATCATCGAGCAGGGGATGATCAGCAAGATCATCGAGGCGCGTCCGGAGGACCTGCGCGTGTTCCTGGAGGAGGCGGCGGGCATCTCCAAGTACAAGGAGCGCCGCAAGGAAACCGAAACCCGTATCCGCCACACGCGCGAGAACCTTGATCGCCTCAACGACCTGCGCGATGAGATCAGCAAGCAGCTCGAGCACCTCAAGCGCCAGGCGCGCCAGGCCGAGCAGTACCAGGCGCTGCAGGAAGAGCGTCGGGTCAAGGATGCCGAATGGAAGGCGCTGGAATACCGCGGCCTGGATGGGCGCCTGGGCGGTTTGCGCGAGGCGTTGTCGCGCGAGGAAACCAGGCTGCAACAGCTGATCGCCGAACAGCGCGAGGCCGAGGCACGGATCGAAACCGGCCGCGTGCAGCGCGAGGAAGCGGCGGACCTGCTCAGTCGCGCGCAGGCCGAGTTCTATCAGGTCGGCAGCACCCTGGCGCGGCTGGAGCAGCAGATCCAGCATCAGCGGGAAATGTCCCAGCGTCTGCACAAGGCACGCGATGAAGCGCAGCATGCGCTGGCCGAACTGGGGCAGCACATCAGTGGCGACGAGGCCAAGCTGATGGTGCTGCGCGAAGCGGTGGACAGCGCGGAGCCGCAGCTGGAGCAATTGCAGGAAGACAACGAATTGCGCCAGGAAGCGTTGCGCGAGGCCGAAGCGAAACTGGCCGACTGGCAGCAGCGCTGGGAGGCCCACAACCGCAATACCTCCGAGGCGACCCGCTCGGGCGAAGTCGAACGCACCCGCGTGGACTATCTGGAGCGGCAGATCCTGGAAGCCGAACGGCGGCGTGAGGCGCTGCTTTCCGAGCGGGCCGGGCTGGATCTGGAAGTGCTGGCCGACGCGTTCGAGCAGCTGCAACTGCAGCACGAAACGCAGAAGGCGGCGCTGGACGAACTGAACGAGCAGGTCGAAGAACGCAAGAGGGCGGTGGCCGACCTGCAGGAACAGCAGCGCACCAGCCAGTCCGAACTGGCCGAGGTGCGCAAGCAGGCGCAAAGCGCACGCGGGCGGCTGTCTTCGCTGGAAACCCTGCAGCAGGCCGCGCTCGGTCAGGAGCAGGGGGCAGCGGTGGCGTGGCTGAAGGCGCGCGGGCTGGATTCGGCGGTGCGTGTCGGCGAGCGCCTCACCGTGGAAAGCGGCTGGGAAAACGCGGTTGAAAGCGCGTTGGGGCAGCTGATCGAAGGGGTGCTGGTGGATTCCCCCGAGGCGCTGGTCGACGCGCTGGGGGAGTTGGGCGAAGGCCGCATCGCGCTGGTGTCCGCGGCCACGGAAGCGGCCGATTTCGCCCCGACTTCGCTCGCGGCCAAGGTGCAGGGGCCGCTGGCCATCCGCCGCCTGTTGGCGCGGCTGCATGGGGCCGAAGATCTGGCCCAGGCCACTGCGCTGCAGCGCCAGCTGGGCGAGAGCGATTCTGTCATCACCCGTGGCGGTGAGCGGTTGGGCGACGGCTGGGTGCGCGTTTCGCGCTCGGGCGCGGCCAAGCAGGGCGCACTGCTGCGCGAGCGCGAGATCGTCAGCCTGCGCGAGCAGATTGAAATGCTGCAGGAGCGCGAGGCGCAGCTGGAGCAGCTGCTGGCAGGCTTCCGCGAGCAGTCACTTGCCGCCGAACAGCATCGGGAAGAGGCGCAGCGTGCGCTGTATCAGGCGCATCGCAGCGCGTCGGAGCTGGCCGGACAACTGCAGAGCCAGCAGGGCAAGCTGGATTCGGCGCGCAGCCGGATCGACCGCATTGAAAGCGAGCTGTCGCAGCTGCTGGAAACACTCGAGGCCAGCCGCGAACAGGCCGGCGAGGCGCGTATGCGACTGGAGGACGCGCTGTCGAGCATGGGCGATCTGGAGGGCACTCGCCAGGCGCTGGAAAGCGAGCGCCGGCGGTTGACCGAAGCGCGTGATCTGTCGCGCGATGCCGCGCGCAGCGTGCGCGAGCGCATGCACGCCCTGGCGCTGACGCTGGAGTCGCAACGCGCACAGGTCACCTCGCTGAGCCACGCGCTGGAGCGGATGATCAACCAGCGCGGACAGCTGGATTCGCGCCTGGGTGAGCTGCATTCGCAGTTGGACGAGGGCGATTCACCGGTGCTGGCGCTGGAGGCCGAGCATCAGAATGCGCTGGGCGAGCGGGTCCGCGCCGATCGGGCGCTGGGCGAGGCGCGCGCGCAGCTGGACAGCATTGATGCCGAACTGCGGGCGCTGGAGCAGACCCGGCATCAGCGTGACGAGCAGGCACTGGCGCAGCGCGAGCGTATCTCCCAGCGCAAGCTCGACCAGCAGGCGCTGGTGCTCAACGCCGATCAGCTTTCCGCGGCGGTGGAGAAAGCCGGTTTCGTGTTGCAGGACGTCCTCAACACCTTGCCGGACGACGCGAAGCTGTCCGAATGGGAGCAGGCGGTGCACCAGATCGATGCGCGCATGCGCCGGTTGGAGCCGGTCAACCTTGCCGCAATCCAGGAGTACGGAGAGGCCTCGCAACGCTCGGAGTATCTGGAGGCGCAGAACGTGGATCTGACCACCGCGCTGGAAACGCTGGAAGATGCCATCCGCAAGATCGACCGTGAAACCCGTGGCCGCTTCAAGGACACTTTCGACCGGGTCAATTCCGGGGTGCAGGCGCTGTACCCGCGCCTGTTCGGCGGCGGTCACGCCTATCTGGAACTCACCGGCGAGGATCTGCTCGATACCGGGGTGACGATCATGGCGCGCCCGCCGGGCAAACGCGTGTCGTCCATTTCGCTGCTGTCCGGTGGCGAGAAGGCGATGACCGCGGTGGCGCTGGTGTTCGCCATCTTCCAGCTCAATCCCGCGCCGTTCTGTCTGCTGGACGAGGTGGATGCGCCATTGGACGAGGCCAACGTCGGTCGCCTGGCCACGATGGTCAAGGAGATGAGCGAGAAGGTGCAGTTCCTGTTTGTCAGCCACAACAAGGCGACGATGGAGGCGGCGCATCAGCTCTCGGGCGTGACGATGCGCGAGCCGGGCGTGAGCCGTCTGGTCAGCGTGGACCTGGAAGAGGCTGCGCGATTGGCGGGCGCGGCCTGACGTGCCATTCTTTAACCACCTGAACGATTAATCCGGAGTACGCATCGAATGTCCGACACGGAACTTCTGCGCATCGGCATCCTGGCTGCCGGACTGCTGCTCATTGCGGCCATTTTCCTGTTTGGCCGCCCGAAGCGGGCCCCGCAGGGCAAGCGCAAGGAGTCGGCGGAGGTCGAACGCCAGCGCCGCGAGCCGGTGCTGGGCGAGACCGGCGACGTCGCCTCCGAAGAAGACGGCAGCCTCGACGGGGACGCCAGTGTCACCCAGCCCGAGCTCGGGCTGCCGGATGTCGAGCCATCGGCGGGCAGCGATCTGGGCAAGCGTCCGAGCCAGGATTTCGACAAGATCGTCTCGTTGTATGTGGCTGCACGTGCGGGCGAAGTGCTGCGCGGTGAAGACATCGTGGTCGCCGCAGAAAAGACCGGGCTGGTGTTCGGCTATATGAATGTCTTCCACCGCCTGGTGGAGGGGCATCCCGAGCGCGGTCCGATCTTCAGTATGGCCAGCATCATGAAGCCCGGCAGCTTCGATATGACCCATATCCGCGAGATGGAAACGCCGGCTATCGCGTTCTTCCTGACGTTGCCGGCGCCAATGACGGCACTGGATGGCTGGGAGAAGATGCTGCCCACGGTGCAACGCATGGCCGAGCTGCTGGACGGTGTGGTGCTCGATGACAGCCGCAACGCCCTGGGGCGCCAGCGCATCGCGCATATCCGTGACGAGCTGCGCGCCTATGACCGCCAGCACCAGGCACCGCCGCTGACCAAGTCGCCACGCTGGTAAGCGCTGCATCTGGAGATCTGCAAAGCCCCGCTTGCGGGGCTTTGCTTTTGGACGAACGCCGGCGACGTTACCTTTGCTGGCGCGACCAGGGATCCGCTCGGTTGGCTGACAGGAAGGCGCTAAAATTCCGGATATGACCACAGATATTCCCGCACAGCAGCGCATTGCCGCGTTGCGCGAGCAGCTCGCCCGGGCATCGCGCGCCTATCACGAGCGTGACGAGCTTCTGATTCCCGATGCCGAATACGACCGGTTGATGCGCGAGTTGGAAGCGCTCGAGGCGCAGCACCCGGAACTGGAGAGCGGTGATTCACCCAGCCGGCAGGTCGGCGGAAAGCCATCCTCGCGTTTTGCCGAGGTGGTGCACGCGGTGCCGATGCTGTCGCTGGGCAATGCCTTCAGCGAGGCCGAGGTGCACGATTTCGTCCGCCGCATCGATGAACGGCTGCATCGCAAGCAACTGCTGTTCTCGGCCGAACCCAAGCTCGATGGACTGGCGATCAATCTGCGTTACGAGAACGGCGTGTTCGTGCAGGGCGCGACCCGCGGCGACGGGGCGACCGGCGAGGACGTGACCGCCAACCTGCGCCAGATCAAGGTGATACCGCAGCAGCTGGCGGGCGAAGGCTGGCCGCAGGTGCTGGAGGTACGGGGTGAGGTCTACATGCCCCGCGCCGATTTCGAGCGCTACAACGAGCAGGCGCGTCTGCACGGCGGCAAGGTGCTGGCCAATCCGCGCAATGGTGCGGCCGGTTCGCTGCGCCAACTCGATCCGAAGATCAGCGCGCAGCGGCCACTGAGCTTTTACGCGTACGGCCTGGGTGAAGTGTCTGGCGGCGCACTGCCGGCGACCCATTCGGGAACCCTGGCGCAGCTGGCTCTCTGGGGTTTCCCGGTCAGCGATCTGTGCGCGGTGGTGGAAGGCGCCGAAGGCCTGTTGGCGTACTACCGTGACATCGGCGAACGTCGCGACGGCCTGGCCTTCGATATCGACGGGGTGGTCTACAAGCTCGATGACCGTGACGGCCAGCAGCAGATGGGCTTTGTCGCGCGCGCCCCGCGCTGGGCCATCGCACACAAGTTCCCGGCGCAGGAGCAGAGCACCACGGTGGAGGCGATCGAGATCCAGATCGGCCGTACCGGGGCCGCCACGCCGGTGGCCCGGCTGAAGCCGGTACATGTCGCGGGCGTGGTGGTGACCAATGCCACGCTGCACAACGCCGACCAGATCGCGCGTCTGGATGTGCGTGTGGGCGATACGGTGATCGTACGCCGTGCCGGCGATGTGATTCCGGAAGTGGTCAGTGTGATCGCCGAGCGTCGCCCTGAGGGCACGACACCGTGGCAGATGCCGCGCGCCTGCCCGGTCTGTGGTTCGGAGATCGTGCGCGAAGAGGGGGAGGCCGCGTGGCGCTGCTCCGGTGAGCTGAGTTGTCCGGCGCAGCGCAAGGAGGCCATCGCCCACTTCGCCTCACGCAAGGCCATGGACATCGACGGACTGGGCGACAAGTACATCGAAACGCTGGTCGATGCCGGCATCGTTCGCGGCGTGGCCGATCTGTATGCCCTGCAACGCGACCAGCTGCTGTTGCTGAAGCTCGTGCTGGATGCCGGTTCGCCCGAATCTCTGGCCGCCCAGTTGCAGCTGCACCTCGCGCCGGAGGGCAGTGGAGACACACTCAACCGCATCCTCAAGCTGGATGGGGCCGAAGCCGGCTGGCGTGCGCAGGTGCTGTCGGTACCTGCCAGTTTCCAGTGGAATACGAAGAAGATCGCCACCCGCTGGGCCGACAACCTGATCGGCGCCATCGAGGCCAGCCGCAGGACCACGCTGGAGCGGCTGCTGTTCGCGCTGGGCATCGAACACGTCGGCGAGAGCACTGCAAAAGCGCTGTCCGCATGGTTCGGTGATCTGGAGTTGATCCGGCACCTGCCATGGCCGATGTTCAAGCGGGTGCCGGATATCGGCGGTGAAGTGGCGCGCGCGATCGGCCACTTCATGGCGCAGCCGGGCAACCAGCAGGCCATCGATGCGCTGCTCGCGCGTGGGGTGCAGATCACCGACAGGCACGCGCCCAGCGCCAAGCTGCGGACGGAGCTGACACTGGCCAATCTGCTGTCGGATATGGAAATCCCCAAGGTTACGCCGGTACGGGCCAAACAGCTGGCACAGGCGTTTGCTTCGGTCGATGCGATCCTCGATGAAAGCGCACACAACTTTGTTACCGCCGGCCTGCCTGCGGAAACGGCCAATGCGCTGGTAGCGTGGCTGGACGTTGACGCCAATGCCACCCTGTTTTCGGCTGCCGGCAATGCGCTGGCTGAACTGCTGGCGCGGACGCCCGAAGCGGCGTTGCAGGCCGAAGGCGTGCTGGAAGGAAAGACCGTGGTGCTGACCGGCACCCTGGCGCAGATGAGTCGTGAGGACGCCAAGTCGCGGCTGGAAGCGCTGGGGGCGAAGGTGGCCGGCAGCGTGTCGAAAAAAACCAGCTTCGTCGTGGCCGGCACCGAAGCTGGCTCCAAACTGGACAAGGCCAATGAGTTGAGCGTGGAGGTGTGGGATGAAGCCCGCCTGCTCGCCTTCCTGGCCGATAACGGAAAAACCGCATGAGCAACACGTTGCAGGCCCGCATCGCCGGGCCAGAGGACTTCCCGCGCCTCATCGCCATGGTTCGCGACTTCTATGTCGAGGACGAAATCCTGTACCAGTCCGGACTGGTTGAGCCGGGGCTGCGCTCGCTGCTCGAAAACGCCAGTCATGGCGCGGTGCTGCTGTTGTCCAGCGAGGACGTTACCGAGGCCGGTTACATCACGCTGGGCTGGTGCTTCAGCGTGGAGCAGGGTGGCCGTTTCGTGCTGCTCGACGAGCTGTATCTCACCCCGGCCGTGCGTGGCCGTGGCTGGGGCCGACAGGCGCTGGCGCTGGCACGCGACTGGGCCGCAGGCGAGGGCGCGGCCGTTATCCGGCTGGAAGTGAACCATCACAATGCCCGGGCAAAACGGCTGTATCTGGCGGCCGGCTATCGCGATGACGAGCGCGACATCCTGACCTTGCCTTTGACCAGTGCCGGGCGCGGGCTGCATCCATGAAAAAACGGCAGGACAGCGGTTTTTCACGGCGAAGCCGCCCGCAGGGTGGCGCACGGCCGGTTTTTGCTCCTGCAAAACCGGCATTCCCACCATCCATAGCGATCAGGTGTGCGCCATGATTGAGGCCCTGCGCCAGCGTGCCCGTCTGAACGCGCTGATCCGCGAGTTCTTCGCGCAGCGTGACGTGCTGGAAGTGGAAACACCGATCATGTCCGCGGCCGGCAACACCGAGCCGAACATCGAAGGTTTCCATACCCGTTTCAGCGGGCATGTCAGCGCCGGGCCAGCGCTGCGCTGGCTGCGCACCTCGCCCGAATATCCCCTCAAGCGACTGCTCGCCGCCGGTGTGGGCGACTGCTACGAGCTGGGCCGGGTGTTCCGCAATGGCGAGGCTGGCGGTCGCCACAACCCGGAATTCACCATGCTCGAGTGGTATCGGGTCGGCTGGGATCACCATCGCCTGATCGGTGAAACGATCGAGCTGGTGCAGGCCGCCCTGGCCCAGCGCGGACGTCAGGCCACGGTGCGCATCCTCACCTATCGCGAACTGTTCGTGGAGGCGCTGGGGCTGGATCCCTTCCTGGCCGATGAGGCGCAGCTGCGCGCCGGGCTGGGCGAGATCGGTATCGACCCGGCAGGTCTGACCCGTGATGACTGGCTGGATCTGCTGATGACCCATCGCATCCAGTCGCAGTTTCCGGCCGATAGCATCACCGTGATCCACGATTGGCCGGCCACGCAGGCGGCGCTGGCGATCATCCGCCCGGGCGAACCGCCGCTGGCCGAGCGCTTCGAGCTGTATCTGGGACCGTTCGAGCTGGCCAACGGCTATCACGAGCTCAACGATGCTGTTGAACAGCGCCAGCGTTTTGAGCGCGACCTCGAGGTGCGGCGCACGCGCGCGGCGACGCTGCCACCGCTGGATGAGCTGTTCCTCGCCGCACTACCGACGCTGCCGGCCTGCGCCGGTGTGGCGGTCGGCGTGGATCGGCTGTTGATGGCGCTGGGCGGCACAGGATGCATCGCCGATGTGCTGGCTTTCGATTTCGCCCACGCCTGAAGACCACCAGACGTTGCGTGGCCCAGCACTGGCTCATCGTCGATGATGATGCTCTGATCACGGTCATGCAGGCAGTGTGTCGGTCAACGGAATACCTCAGGCTCTTGGATAGGCAGGTCGGATGAGGAGCATTTACGCCGTGCTGTTGTGTGCCATGCCGATGCTGGTGGCGGCGGAAACGCCCGATCCTGTGCTTGCCGCTGACACGGTGGTGCGGTGCGAATCGAAAGGCGCAGAACGCATGCATTGCCCGGCCAACCTTGCCCGGGGCATACAGCTGGTACGACAGCTGTCCGAGCACAGTTGCATTCGTGAACAGGACTGGGGCACGGACGCTGCAGGTGTGTGGGTCGCCAATGGCTGTCGCGCCGAATTTGCCGCGGAAGAGCCCACCGCTGCGCAGCGGGTAGGGCGCCGGGTGGTGCGTTGCGAGTCGCGAGGACGCACGGAGGTATGCCCGGTATTGCTGCGCGGGGCGCCGGTGCGACTGCTCCGGCAACAGTCCGTACTGCCCTGCAAGGAAGGCCGCACGTGGGGTTACGGGCGCAACCAGGTGTGGGTGAGCCGGGGCTGCCAGGGCCAGTTCGAGGTTGGTGCGGCCGATGGCTCCGGCTTCGTGGATGTCCCGCGACGGGTGACCTGCGAATCCAAAAGCAATCTCCGCCGCGAATGCGGAGTGACCGTCGAGCGCAAGGTGACGCTGGTAAAACAGCTGTCCTCCAGGGCCTGCATCGAGGGGCAGAACTGGGGTTGGGATCGCACCGGCGTCTGGGTGGATGACGGTTGCCGCGCGGAATTCTCCGTGGACTGAGGCGGGCCTGTGTGGCGCCCATTACAATGGCGCCATGAACGATTCCAACTCCCTCGATTACGCCCGCTACGACCATATCCGCCCGATCCGCTGGACCGGCCAAGCGCTTGAGCTGCTGGACCAGCGCAAGCTGCCGTTCGTGGTCGAACATGTGCAGTGCCATGACAGCGACGCGGTCGCCGAGGCGATCCATGCGTTGACTGTGCGCGGTGCGCCGGCCATCGGTATCGCCGCTGCGTGGGGCGTGGTGCTGGCAGCGCGGGATGTGCAGGCCGCGGACGGCGCGCAGGCGGTGCAGCGGCTCGAACCGGCGCTGGGTAAGCTCAATGCCTCACGGCCAACCGCGGTGAATCTGGCCTGGGCGCTGGCGCGGATGAGGCGGGTGCTGGCCGCCGCTGGCACTGACTGGCAGCAGGTGTTGGAGCGGGAGGCGCAGGCTATCGCCGATGAAGATCTGGCAGCCAACCGCCTCATGGGCGCGCTGGGCGCCGCACTGATCGCCCCGGGCAGCGGAGTGCTGACCCATTGCAACACCGGGTCGCTGGCGACTGCCGGTTTCGGCACCGCGCTGGGCGTGATCCGTGCCGGCAAGGCGCAAGGGCATATCGAGCGCGTGTTCGCCGGTGAGACGCGGCCGTGGCTGCAGGGTGCCCGCCTGACCGTCTGGGAGCTGCAGCAGGATGGCATCGACGCCACCCTGATTGCCGACTCGGCGGCCGCACATCTGATGAAGACCGGGGCGGTGCAGTGGGTGGTCGTCGGCGCCGACCGCATCTGTGCCAATGGCGATACCGCCAACAAGATCGGCACCTACCAGCTGGCCATTGCCGCCCGCCACCATGGCGTCAAATTCATGGTGGTGGCGCCATCGTCCACCGTGGACATGCACACCGCGCACGGCGATGAGATCGAGATCGAGCAGCGCGATCCGGGTGAGCTGTTCGGCGTTGGTGGCGTGCGCACCGTAGCCGAGGGCATCGCCGCATGGAATCCGGTGTTCGATGTGACCCCCGGTGAGCTGATCGATGCCATCGTCACCGAACGTGGCGTGATCCTGCAGCCGGACACCGCGGCGATGAAGGCCGCGTTCGGCGGCTGAAGGCAGGTCCGCAGCGGAGTGGGGACGTGAGGACTGGCGTGTTTTGCCAGTTCGCGGCCCATCCGTGCGCCACTTGGGCGGGCGGGGCCGCGGTCACGTATTCCGGCGGCATCCCGAGGGGCGTCTAAGTTGCTGATTTACTCGGGTAAAAACCCGGCTGGCGGCGGCGGAAAACCGTCCTTTGTGCTAGACTCCGCAGGTTGATTCGAGTTTCCGGCATCGCCGCCTGTCACAGGCCCGTCGCCGGACGGGATCGCTACCAGACAACGGAACCCGAATGGCAGAAAACGCCAAGGAAATCATCCAGGTCAACCTGGAAGACGAGATGCGCAAGAGCTACCTCGATTACGCAATGAGCGTGATCGTCGGGCGCGCACTCCCCGATGCCCGCGATGGCCTCAAGCCGGTCCATCGCCGCGTCCTGTTCGCGATGAGCGAGCTGGGTGCGCACAGCAACAAGCCGTACTTCAAGTCGGCGCGTATCGTCGGTGACGTCATCGGTAAGTACCATCCGCATGGCGACCAGTCGGTGTACGACACGCTGGTGCGCCTGGCACAGCCCTTCTCGCTGCGCTACATGCTGGTGGACGGCCAGGGTAACTTCGGTTCGGTCGATGGCGACTCCGCCGCCGCGATGCGTTACACCGAGGCTCGCATGTCGCGGCTCTCGCACGAGCTGATGGCCGATCTCGACAAGGAAACCGTCGATTTCCAGCCCAACTACGACGAGAAGGAGCTGGAGCCGACGGTCATGCCGACCCGGTTCCCGAACCTGCTGGTCAACGGCTCGGCCGGTATCGCCGTGGGTATGGCGACGAACATCCCGCCGCACAACCTCACCGAATCGCTCAATGCCTGCATTGCGCTGATCGATGATCCGACGATCGACGTCGATGGCCTGATGGAGTACATCCCGGGTCCGGACTTCCCGACCGCCGGCATCATCAACGGTACTGCCGGCATCATCGCCGGCTACCGGACCGGTCGTGGCCGGGTGCGCATCCGCGCCAAGGCCGATATCGAAGTGGCCGACAACGGCCGCGAATCGATCATCGTCACCGAGATTCCGTACCAGGTGAACAAGGCGCGGTTGATCGAGAAGATCGCCGAGCTGGTCAAGGAAAAGAAGCTCGAAGGCATCAGCGAGCTGCGCGACGAGTCCGACAAGGACGGCATGCGCATCTACATCGAGATCAAGCGTGGCGAGTCGGCGGAAGTTGTCCTGAACAACCTCTACCAGCAGACCCAGATGGAGTCGGTGTTCGGCATCAACATGGTGGCGCTGGTCGATGGCCGCCCGAAGCTGTTGAACCTCAAGCAGATGCTGGAGGCGTTCATCCGCCACCGTCGCGAGGTGGTCACCCGCCGCACCATCTATGAGCTGCGCAAGGCGCGTGCGCGTGCGCACGTGCTGGAAGGTCTGACGGTCGCATTGGCCAACATCGACGAGATGATCGAGCTGATCAAGACGTCGGCCAATCCGGGCGAAGCCAAGGAGCGCCTGCTGACCAAGACCTGGGAGCCGGGTCTGGTGGGTGCGTTGCTGGGCGCTGCCGGGGCCGAGGCCTCGCGCCCGGAAGACCTGCCCAAGGGCCTGGGCCTGGTTAATGGCCTGTATCAGCTCAGCGACGTCCAGGCCACGCAGATCCTGGAAATGCGCCTGCACCGCCTGACCGGGCTGGAGCAGGACAAGCTGACCGAGGAATACAAGGTCCTGCTGGAAGTCATCGCTGGCCTGATCCGTATCCTGGAAAACCCGGAAGTGCTGCTGCAGGTGATCCGCGACGAGCTGATCGCCGTGCGCAGCGAGTTCGGTGATGAACGCCGTACCGAGATCCGCCACAGCGAGGAAGATCTCGACATTCTGGATCTGATCGCGCCGGAAGACGTGGTGGTCACGCTGTCGCGTGCCGGTTACGTCAAGCGTCAGCCGGTAAGCGCCTATCGTGCCCAGCGTCGTGGCGGCCGTGGCCGCAGCGCCGCAGCGACCAAGGACGAGGATTCGATCGAACAACTGTGGCTGGTCAATACCCATGACACGCTGTTGACGTTCACCAGCGCGGGCAAGGTGTTCTGGCTGCCGGTGCATCAGTTGCCGGAAGCCGGCTCCAATGCGCGTGGCCGCCCGATCATCAACTGGATCGCGCTGGAAAGTGGCGAGCGTGTGCAGGCGGTACTGCCAGTGCGCGAGTACGACGAGAACCAGTACGTGTTCTTCGCCACCCGTCATGGCACCGTCAAGAAGACCCCGCTGAGCGAGTTCGCGTTCCGTCTGGCACGCGGCAAGATCGCCATCAACCTCGACGAGGGCGATGCGCTGGTTGGCGTGGGCCTGACCGATGGCGAGCGTGACGTCCTGCTGTTCGCGTCCAATGGCAAGACCGTGCGCTTTGCCGAAGACAAGGTCCGCTCGATGGGCCGCACCGCCACGGGCGTGCGCGGCATCAAGATGGCCAAGGGCGAGGAAGTGGTCAGCCTGATCGTGGCTGAAAGCGCCGGCGGCGCCGAGGACGAGAACGAGGACGACAGCAACGTCGAGGACGTGGCAACCGAGGGCGGCGATATCGTCGACACCGGTGCCGATGACACCGGCGTGCAGTACATCCTCACCGCGACCGAGAACGGCTACGGCAAGCGCACGCCGCTGGCCGACTATCCGCGCAAGGGGCGTGGTACGCAGGGCGTGATCGGCATCCAGACCAGTGAGCGCAACGGCAAGCTGGTCAGCGCGGTGCTGCTGGGTACGGGCGATGAAGTGCTGTTGATCTCCGATGGCGGCACGCTGGTGCGTACCCGCGGTTCGGAAATCTCGCGCGTCGGCCGCAACACCCAGGGCGTCACCCTGATCCGCCTGTCCAAGGGCGAGAAGCTGCAGGCGGTCGAACGCCTGGACGCGTCCCTGGAAGCCGGTGATGACAGCCTGGATGACGAAGCCGTGGATACCGCCGTGGTTGAGGGTGCGGCTGTCGAAGGGCAGACGCCAGAGGCGACACCGGAGGCCTGATTGACGGGCTTCAGGTAAAAGAAAACGCCGGCGCAAGCCGGCGTTTTCTGTGTCGGAAATCAGCGTGCAGCAGCCCGCGCAGAACTCGACATGGGCATCCGCGCCATGAAGCACCGCCGCTGTTCCAGGCCATTTTCCGGCTCGGCGGTGCGGCCGGCATAGGGCTGCAGCTTTGGCCCAACGCGCTGCGCTTGGCAGTGAGCAAGTGGGAAAGGACGCACGGTGGACGCTGCGTGATCGGGCCAGCACCGGCGTGCCTGTGACCTATCGTCGCAATCGCATCCAGGCAGGCTTGCAGGATCTCGCTGTTCCGGCTGCGTGACGGAGATGCTGCAGGGGCAAACGATCGATCCCGAAGGCCGCCTGGAGGAGGGCAGATCCATGTCCGCCTCCGGAGCGCGTCCCCTGCTGGCGAAGGCTGGTGGCTATCGGGTTGCCTTGCGCGCGGCGTCATCAGGTTGAGCGACAGCCGCTGTAGACGGGGTCGGGCAGATGTTGCCGGCTGCGCCAGGTGATGGGCTGGCGACCACCCGGTTCCGGCCTTCGTGCTTGGCCCGGTATACCGCCTGGTCTGCGCGCTCCAGTGCGCTTTCCAGGTCCTCCGCGCCCGCTACCAAAGTGACGCCAAAGCTGGCGGTCAGGGTGTGTTTCGCCGGGGAGCAGCGCATCTGGCTGAGGCCGCTCCGGATCCGCTCGGCGATCCGGGTGGCCGTTGGCAGGTCATCGCAGCGCAGCAGCACTACGAATTCCTCTCCGCCGAAACGCGCGACCAGATCATCCGGGCGCGTCATCTCCTGCAGCAGTGCACCGACTTGCCGCAGCACGTTGTCGCCAACGGCATGGCCCCAGGTGTCGTTGACCTGTTTGAAATGATCGACGTCGCAGGCTAGCAGTGCCCAGTGGGCGGCGGTGCCGTGCTGCAGGCGCTGGTGGGCGATCTGGAAGAAAGCGCGGCGGTTGAGCAGCAGGGTGAGCGGGTCGTGGTTGCGCTCGTGGCGCAGTTCTCCCATCAATTGCTGGGCCACGCCGCCCAGCAACAGAAACAACAGCCACAGATTGAGCAGCAGATTGAAAGCCAGCATCCACAGCCACAGACCTGAGCGCGGCATGCCACTGCTGCTGAACCAGCCGGCCAGTGTTCCGGCCAGCAGCGGACGCAGGAGCGCGTACACCACCAGCAGCAGATAGGTCCGGCGCAGCAGGCGTTCGAACAGGGTGTCCGCCCGGTCGCGGCCGAACAGCACCGGCAGCGCCAATGCCAGCAGCAGTCCCATGCCAAGGTTGAGGAAGACGATGCGCGCGCCCAGCACGTCGTTCAATCGCGAGAAGCACAACAGCGCAAGTAACGTGCCGAGGCTGACGGCCAGCGCCGCGCGCGCCGACACCCTGCTGCCGGATCTGAGCGCGAAACCCTGCGCGGTGGCCCAGCTGCCTGCACAGTACAAGGCACCGGTGAGTACCGACCAGGTCGCCAGCTGCGGGGTGTCCATCAGGATCTGGGCGGCGAGCGGAACGGCAGTGACCATGTAGCCCGCGGCCAACCACAACAGATAACGGTGTCCGCGCACAGAGCGCCAACCAGCCAGCAGCGCCAACCCGAGCAGCAGGGAGGTGGCGGGGACCACGAGCGGGAAGTACTGTTCAGCGGTGGCGCTCAAGGGTCAAGCCACGTTCGGCGATTGGGACAGGCGGGGGCGAAGTATATGGGCAGGCTGGGCGCACGCGATGGTCGGCGCAGCGGTGGCGTGTCCGTGTACGCCGCCGCTACTGGCGAGTCTGCCGCTGGCCTGGGCCCTGGTCTCCTGCCACACGCTTCCTCCGCCAATGCCGGCTCCGGCGGCGTTGGCGGTTCGGGCGGGTATCGAACGCCGTATCCCGGCAGGCACCCGTGATCGTGGCGGATGGGCGGCCGATATCCAGGCGGTATTCGTCGCGCAGGCGATCACGCCCCATCCGGAAAACATCTGTGCGGTACTTGCGGTGATCGAGCAGGAGTCGGGCTGTCAGGCGGACCCGGCCGTGGCGGATCTGCCGCAGATCGCACAGCGCGAAATCGACCGGCGTGCCGCGTCATCGCATATTCCCGCGCTACTGGTTGACGCCGGGTTGAAGGTGAGGGCGGCAGATGGCCGCAGCTATGCCGAGCATCGGGCACGGGTGCGCACCGAGCGCGAGCTGAGCGCACTGTGGGAGGACATTATCGGTCGTGTGCCGCTGGGGGGCGCGCCTGTTCGCCGGCAAGAACCCGGTGCAGACCGGTGGTGCGATGCAGGTGGGTATCCCATTCGCCGAACGCCAGGCGCGCAGCTATCCGTGGCCGGTCCCCGGGAGCATCCGCAACGAGGTATTCACCCGCCGCGGCGTGCTGTACTTCGGCACCCTGCACCTGATTGGCTACACGACCCCGTATATACAGAAAGTGCACCGCTTCGCCGACTCCAACGCCGGCTGGTATGCCAGTCGCAATGCCGCGTTCCAGAAGGCGGTGGCCCTGGCCAGTGGCAGCACGCTGGCGTTGGATGGCGATCTGCTCGATCCTGGCGCGCCCATGGACGAGCACGTCCAGACCGAGCGCGCGTTGCGACGCCTGGCGCCGCAGCTGGGAATGGATGGCCGCACGATCCGCCGTGCGCTGGAACAGGGCGACCGCTTGCAGTTCAGTGACCGCGCGTTGCATGCCAAGCTGTTCGCACTGGCTCAAGCCAGCGCCTGCAAGCCGCTGCCACGGGTTCCCGGCATCCGCCTGGACAGCCCCAAGATCACCCGCGCGTTGACCACGCAGTGGTTCGCCAACCGGGTCGATGCGCGCTACCGGCAGTGTCTGCAACGTTGAAGCGCGCAACAGCGGTGCCGCCGCTGCCAGGCGGGCAACCGCCAGGGCTCAGGTGTTGGGAGGGTGGCGCGCCAGGGCGCGCGAGCCGGTGATGATCATGCGGATCATCTGGCTCATCTGTTCGATCAGCTCGGGATCTTTTTCCGCCGGCAGGTCCATCGCCGTGCCGCCCATGGCGAAGATGAGCCGGGTGATGGCCTTGGCCGCCAGCGCCGGCTCATAGAGGCTGGCACCGTCCAGAGCGGCCAGCCGCACCAGATCCACCCGCAGCTCGTCTTCGAAGTAACCCAGCTCGCGGTCCACCGCGTGCTTGAACGCATCCGTGCCGGCCGTGCCCTCACGCAGCAGCACATGCATCAGCCGGTCATCGGCGCGCAGCTGTTCCATGAAGGTTTCCACCGACAGCCGGATCACCCCGCGGTTGCTGTCGGCCGCGCGCAGACGCGCCTGGCCGATGATCGTGCGCAGCGAACGGCCGGCCAGATCGATCAGCGCCACGGTCAGTTCGTCCATGTCACGGAACTGGCGGTAGAACGAATTGGGGGCGATGCCGGCTTCGCGCGCTACCTCGCGCAGGCTCAGCGTGGAGACGCTGCGATGCGGCCCGACCAGGGACAGGGCCGCCGCCAGCAGGTCGTCACGCGAGATGGAGGCTTTGCGCGGAGTGTGCGCGTCATCGGCGGTCGGCAAGGGCAGGTCGTGGGTGGTCATCAGGCTCGGGCCGGTCAGGACAATGAATCATAGCCGGTATGGAGGGTATACACCTGTATACACAGGTGTGCGCTCATCCGTATAGTTCAGTCATGAGTGCCGTCTACCGCAATGCCGCGCCGCCGCCGATTCACTGGTTCAGTGAAGGCTTCTTCGATTTCTGGTCCACCCGCGTGCATCCGCTGTGGACGCTGCGGCGTCCGCTGGCGCGTCTGGTCGGGCGTACGGCCGCCAGCGCCGATGCGGTAACGCTGGAATTGCAGCCCAATCGCCACTTCGACGGTCTGCTGCCCGGCCAGCACGTCAATCTGGGCGTGGAAGTGGACGGGCGCCTGCTCACCCGCAGCTACAGTCCGACGCCGCTGGCCAATGGCCGGCTGGCGATTACCGTCAAGGCGATCCCCGGAGGCAAAGTCAGCCAGCACCTGGCCCGTGAGGCCGCACTGGGCGAGGTTTTCAGCCTCGGCCAGGCGTTCGGCGAGATGACCGTCCCGGCCACTCCCGGCCAGCGCCTGCTGCTGCTGGCCGCCGGCAGTGGTATCACCCCGATGCGGGCGTTGCTGCGCCAGCTGGCCGATGCCGGCATGCCGGCCCCGGTGGACCTGGTGTACTGGGCCCGGCGCAGGGAAGAGCTGTGCTTTGTCGATGAACTCCAGGCGCTGACGGCCCGGCATCCGGACTTCGGCCTGCATCTGGCGCTGACCCGCGACCCTGCCGCGCCCGCCGCGCGCGTGGACCAGTGGTCGTTCGCCGGCATCGAGGATCTGGGCAACGCCCGGGTACTGGCCTGTGGCCCGGCCGGCTTTGTCGAGGCGGCGCGCATGCGCCTGCACGACCAGGTGGCCAGGTTTGAAAGCGAGGCGTTCAGCCTGCCGGTCCTGCCCGAGGTGGAGCAGGGCACGGTGCAGGTGGAACTGCGCCACAGCGGCCGCACGCTTACCGTGGCGCGCGGCACCCCGCTGCTGCAGGCCCTGGAAGCGCAGGGCATCCAGCCGGCCAGCGGCTGCCGCATGGGGATCTGCAATACCTGCGTCTGCGGCAAGGTCGCCGGCGTCACCCGTCATACGTTGACCGGCGAGTACGCCGGCGAGCCGTCCGTTCCGCTGAAGCTGTGCGTGAGCAGCGCTAGCACCGATCTGATCCTGGAGCTTTAAGCGATGTCCTCCGTGAAAAACCGTGCACTCTCGTCGCGCGAGCTGCAGGCCTTCGGTGACGAACTGGATGCGCTGCGTGCGCGCCACTTCGCCACCCTCGGCGGCAGCGACGCGCGCTATATCCGCAAGGTGGTGGCCGCGGTGCGCTGGACCGGCGTGGCCGGCCGCGCGTTGCTGTTCCTCGGCGCCTTCGTGCACAGCGTGCTGGTCCCGGCGTGGATCGCCGGCGTGCTGCTGCTGGCACTGTCCAAGATCCTGGAAAACATGGAGCTGGCACACAACGTCATCCATGGCCAGTACGACTGGATGGGCGATCCGGCGCTGCAGGGCAAGACCTACGAATGGGACATCGTCGGCACCTCGGAGAACTGGCGCAAGACCCACAACTTCCGCCACCACACCTATACCAACGTGCGCGGACTCGATGACGACATCGGCTATGGCCTGCTGCGCATCTTCCCCGAGCAGCGCTGGCACCCGTTCTTCCTGACCCAGCCGTTCGTGGCG
This sequence comes from Stenotrophomonas pictorum JCM 9942, assembly GCF_001431585.1. NCBI lineage: Bacteria > Pseudomonadati > Pseudomonadota > Gammaproteobacteria > Lysobacterales > Lysobacteraceae > Stenotrophomonas > Stenotrophomonas pictorum. The sequence continues at coordinate 37,228 of NZ_LLXS01000025.1, forward strand.
GTGGTGTTCGCGTTGCTGTTCGAATGGGGCATCGCCATCCAGGACCTGCGCATCGGCCGGGTGCTGGCCGGCAAGATGACCCTGAAGCAGCTGTGGCGGCAGGCGCGCCCGGTCGGCCGCAAGATCAGCAAGCAGATGCTCAAGGACTATGTGCTGTTCCCCGCGCTGGCCGGCCCGTTCTTCCTGCCGGTGCTGCTGGGCAACGTGGCGGCCAACCTCATCCGCAACGTGTGGACCTATGTGGTGATCTTCTGCGGCCACTTCACCGCCGATGCCGAAACCTTCCCCAAGGAATGCGTGCGCAATGAAAGCCGCGGCCACTGGTACCTGCGCCAGCTGCGCGGCTCGTCCAACCTGACCGGCGGCAAGTGGATGGACGTGATGACCGGCAACCTCAGCCACCAGATCGAACACCATTTCTATCCGGATATCCCCGCCAACCGCTATGCGGCGATGGCGGTGGAAGTGAAGGACATCTGCGCCCGCTATGGCCAGCACTACAACACCGGTTCGATGCCACGCCAGTTCGGCCAGGTGATGTGGCGCATCCTGCGCCACGCCTTCCCCAGCAAACCGGCACGCCGCGAGCCGTTGCCGGCTGGTGCGCAGCTGGACGCCGGCTGAGACACCCTCACCGACGCCGCCTCCGGGCGGCGTCGGTGTTTACGGCAGCAGGCCCTGCGCGCACAGTACCGGCGCCTCATCGGTGGAATCCTCGGCCGGATAGCGCAAACCGGCGTGGCCGGCCTGCCTGGCCAGCGCCCACACGATGGTTTCACCGGCCGGCAGCGTCTCGGGCTGGCGCGCATAGAGCGGATCATCGAACGCGATACACGGGTTCACCAGCGTCCAGTCGCGGGCCCGGAACGCGGCCACGATCTCGCCCAGCGCGTCGGCATTGATCTGGTTGGTATGCAACCGCAGCACATGCGCCGGGCTGCGCCCCAGCGTGGTGACGGCCAGCGCCTCGTAGTAGCTGGCGCGGTCCAGCAGGTGCTGGATATAGGCGCGCTTCACCCGGCTGGCCCTGTCAGTGTCGCCCTTGGCAATGTGCGCCGCATACACCTGGTCGTAGTACCCGTCGCTGGCGTCGATGGAAACCGGCGCGGCGCGGTAGCCGTGGGCCTGCATCCAGGCGCGCATGCCGTCGCGGCGCTCGACGCTGTTGCCTTCTTTCAGATAGGGAAAGCGCAACAACGGCACCCTGTTCGGATAACTCCCGAACACCGCGTCGGTCCGATCCACATCGGCGATGAACCCGGCCAGGGTGATCGAAGGCAGGGACAGGCTGCGGTGCGAGGCGGTGTGGTTGCCGATGGCGTGGCCGGCCTCGGCCCATTGCCGGATCAGCGCCAGTCCTTGGCCTTCCCCGGTGCGGGCCAGCGAGGGAAATGCCATGGCGGTGAGCTCGGCTTGACGCAGGCCGGCGAGGATCTGTGCACTCCACCGCGGCGCGTGGGGTTCGGTGTCGGGGTTCAAACCATCGTCAAACGTCAGGCCCAGCTGTTGCGCGCCGGCCATGAGAAAGGCGGCGCTGAGGGTCAGCAACTTCAAGATTCGCAACAGCAGCGGCATGGGGCTGGGCCGTCATGAAGCGGGGCGGCACCGGAGTGTAGCTGCCGTGCACAGAAGGCTGGCCATGACCGCCTGCTTACAACCGCAGTGATAAACCATTGCCTTAGCGCAATCGCTGCCGCGGGTGGCGATCGTCCTGTCTATCCGAACGGGAGACGCCCGATGCCGGGCAAGAACACGATCTGCCTGTGGTACGACCACGCCGCGCTGGAGGCGGCCAGCTTCTATGCGGCGACCTTTCCCGACAGCCGCGTCACCGCTGTCCATCGCGCTCCCGACGACTACCCGGCCGGCATGCGCGGCGAACTACTAACGGCGCCGGGGCACCCGGGACCGTTCAGAACGTCAGCTGCGCGACCACCGTAAGGGTGACTGACGGGTAGCGGCCAAAGGAGCAGCGGATCGCCATCGCTTCGCCGGCGCGGCCGGAAGGGACTGTGGTGTGCGCGCAGGCGAAGCCCGGTACGCCGAAGTCCATGGGCCGGGCGTCCGGATCGGTGCGCGTCTGGCAGTGCTCCACCAGCACCCGCGACACCGCCAGACTGTCGCGGGGCGCTCCGGCGTGGGCGAATGGCGCCAGCGCCAGGCTGCAGACCAGCAAGCCCGGGCGGAATTTGAAGGGAGGCTTCATCAGGTTCGACATCGCACGATGGGGGCATGTTTTCCGGCACGTTCGCGCTCGAACCAGCCGGCGCGGTGCATCCCGGAAAGGGATGTGCGACCGTCATGTTTTCGACCGCTGGCAGATTTTCTAAAGTGCGCTGTGGCGGCGACAGCGTGCGATTCCCTTTACTGTTCCGGTCCATGCCTTGATCAGCCGGGCGTGGCAGTCGGCCCCGGAGCCACCCCTGTGGCCGCATGGCGCCGAGGGGGCGAGCGGTGAGGGGATTGGCCGGGCCGCACCCGGCCGGTTCCTTCCGGTCATGACCCGTCAACGGCCAGTGGCGGCCGTTTTCCGGTCGGCGACGACCGGTTTTTGCTCGCGCGCGACCATTTTCTGCTCGACGTCGAGCGATATATGGTCGACGCCGACCATTTTCTGGTCGTGCACGAGCGATTTATGGTCGCAGTCGAGCGATTATTGGTCGATTGTTCTGAAAACGTATCTAATTGCCTCGGCCTAGGGCGTAAGTGGACGCCGGTAGCGCAAAAGATCGGCAACAGCAACGCCGGGGAGGGTAGGGCGCAGCAATGTTGTGCTGGCGCTTTTGACTTTCCCCAGCCGTGAAAGCATGCCGAGCATCGCAGCGGATCGGGGGAGAAAGGCGCGGGTGTCTGAGCGCAGCGAGTTCCGCGCCGCCCCGATCCGCGAGAAGCGCAGGGCACCGATGCGGCTTCATCGCATCGGCATGCGTCCGGCGTAAGCGGTTTTGGTGACTTTTGCCGCGTCAAAAGTCACCCGGTTGCGACAGCAAACGGAACGCCTTTGATCTTGATCTTCCGTTCGCGCTGGAACGAAGCTGGGTTGATAAGGCCACCCCAGCCTACGGCTCTATGGATAAAAGAGCGCCAGACAAAAGGGCAGCCCGGAGGCTGCCCTTTATGGGATATCCGATTATGGGGAGGTGATTGCACAACCTCCCCGTGGTCAAATCAGCCAAGAATCCCCGGCAGGTCCAACCCCTTTTCCTTCGCACACTCGATGGCGATCTCATAACCCGCATCGGCGTGGCGCATCACGCCGGTGCCGGGGTCGTTCCACAGCACGCGGGCGATGCGCTTGTCCGCTTCCTCGCTGCCGTCGCAGACGATGACCACGCCGGAATGCTGCGAGTAGCCCATGCCGACGCCACCGCCGTGGTGCAGGCTCACCCACGTGGCGCCGCCGGCGACGTTGAGCATGGCGTTGAGCAGCGGCCAGTCGGAGACGGCGTCGGAGCCGTCCTTCATCGCTTCGGTCTCGCGGTTGGGCGAGGCGACGCTGCCGCTGTCCAGATGGTCGCGGCCGATCACTACCGGCGCGCTCAGCTCCCCGTTGCGGACCATCTCGTTGAAGGCCAGGCCCAGCTTGTGGCGCAGGCCCAGACCGACCCAGCAGATGCGCGCCGGCAGGCCCTGGAAGGCGATGCGCTCGCGCGCCATGTCCAGCCAGCGGTGCAGGTGCGGATCATCGGCGATGATCTCCTTGACCTTGGCATCGGTCTTGTAGATGTCTTCCGGGTCGCCGGACAGCGCGACCCAGCGGAACGGGCCGACGCCGCGGCAGAACAGCGGGCGCACGTAGGCCGGCACGAAACCGGGGAAGTCGAAGGCGTTCTTCAGGCCCTCGTCGAAGGCCATCTGGCGGATGTTGTTGCCGTAGTCCACGGTCGGGACGCCGGCGGCGTGGAAAGCCAGCATTGCCTCCACGTGCACGCGCATCGCCGCCTTGGCGGCGTCACGAACCATCGAAGGGTTGGCCTGCTGTTCGGTGAGCCACTGCTCGACGGTCCAGCCGATCGGCAGGTAGCCGTGCACCGGATCGTGCGCGCTGGTCTGGTCGGTGACGGCGTCCGGACGCACGCCGCGGCGTACCAGCTCGGGCAGGATCTCGGCGGCGTTGCCGAGCAGCGCGATGGATTTGGCTTCGCCGCTGGCGGTGTACCTGGCGATACGCGTCAGCGCATCGTCGATGTCGGTGGCCTGCTCGTCCACGTAACGGGTACGCAGGCGGAAATCGATGCTGCTCTGGCGGCATTCGATGGTCAGCGAGCAGGCGCCGGCCAGCGAGGCAGCCAGCGGCTGCGCACCGCCCATGCCGCCCAGCCCGGCGGTGAGGATCCACTTGCCGGTCAGGCTGCCGCCGTAGTGCTGGCGGCCCATCTCGACGAAGGTCTCGTAGGTGCCCTGGACGATGCCCTGACTGCCGATGTAGATCCAGCTGCCGGCGGTCATCTGCCCGTACATCATCAAGCCTTTCTTATCGAGCGCGTTGAAGTGCTCCCAGTTGGCCCAGTGCGGCACCAGGTTGGAGTTTGCGATTAGCACGCGCGGGGCATCGGGGTGGGTGGGGAACACGCCGACCGGCTTGCCCGACTGCACCAGCAGAGTCTGGTTGTCGTCCAGCCGCTTGAGGGTTTCCAGGATCCTGTCGTAGCT
>NZ_LLXS01000026.1:0-59099 GCF_001431585.1 Stenotrophomonas pictorum JCM 9942
CATTATGCGCAGGCTTTTGATCTTCGTCAACAGCTTTTTGAGGAGGCTGTTGACGACGCTTTTCGGTGCAGCCACTGGTGTGACGGGCGCCGTGAAGCAAGGAAGCGAATTCTAGACATCTTTGTGAAATGTGCAATGCATTTCTGTGACATCGCAGCAAATCGGCCGCTGGCGCCAGATCCGGCAAGGTCTGCCCGGGCAACTGCGCTGTTCGCCAGTCCTGTTTCTCCAGTCCCGTAAGTCCGCATAGGGATGCTGGGCCACAATGCGGGTTGCTACCCTCGCTACTGACCATGACCGACTCCGCATCGCGCTCGTTCTTCCGTGACCTTTCATTGCCGGCCGTCATTGCCGGGTTCATCACGGTGCTGGTCGGCTTCGCCAGCTCGGCGGTGATCGTGTTCCAGGCGGCGCAGCGCGTGGGCGCCGGGCAGGCGGAGATCGCTTCCTGGATGTGGGCGCTGGGGATCGGCATGGGGGTGACTTGCATCGGCCTGTCGCTGCGCTACCGGATGCCGGTGGTCACGGCCTGGTCCACGCCCGGTGCGGCGATGCTGGTGGTGGGCACCACCGTCCTGCCGCTGTCCGATGCCATCGGTGCATTCGTGCTGGCCGCGGTGATGGCGGCGCTGGCCGGCTTCTCCGGGGTGTTCGAAAAAGCGATGCGGCGGATTCCGGTATCGCTGGCCTCGGGCATGCTGGCCGGCGTGCTGCTGCGCTTCGGGCTGGATGTGTCTGTCTCGGTCGGCACGCAGCCGCTGCTGGTGCTGGTGATGTTCGCCACCTATCTGTGTGGACGCCGGTGGCTGCCGCGCTATGCGGTGATCGCCACCTTGCTGGTAGGCGTGGCCATCGCCGCCGGCCAGGGACTGATGCATATGGAGCAGGTGCAGCTGCAGCTGGCGTTGCCGGTCTTCACCGTGCCGACGCTGTCGTGGACGGCGGTGTTCGGCATCGCCCTGCCCCTGTTCATCGTGACCATGGCCTCGCAGAACGTGCCGGGGGTGGCGGTGCTGAAGGCCTGCGGCTATGACGCGCCGGTCTCGCCGGTGGTGGGCTGGATCGGTGTGACCAATACGCTGCTGGCGCCCTTTGGCGGCTACGCACTCAATCTGGCGGCAATCACCGCGGCGATCTGCATGGGCCGGGATGTGCACGAAGATCCGGCGCGCCGCTATACCGCGGCGGTCAGCGCTGGCGTGTTCTACCTGGTGATCGGCCTGTTCGGTGCGACCGTGGCGGCGGTGTTTGCCGCGTTCCCGAAAGAACTGGTGGCAACGCTGGCCGGTATCGCGCTGCTGGGCACGATCGGCAACAGCCTGGCCGTGGCGCTGAAGGAGGAAACCGAACGCGAGCCGGCGCTGGTGACCTTCCTGGTCACCGCCTCGGGCCTGTCGCTGGCCGGCATCGGCTCGGCGTTCTGGGGACTGGTGGCCGGCGTGCTGACCCTGCTGGTGCTACGTCGGCCAGCTGCAGCACGCTGACTGTCATCCGGCGGCAGCTCCCTATATAGAAAAGAACCCCCCGCTCCGGCATGCGCGGGGCAGATGCCGGCTTACAGCGCTTTGACCTCCAGCACCTGCTTGAGGACATGGCGCCCGCCCGGCGCCAGTTCGATCACGTCCGGGCCGGCGTTGGCCGCTTCGATACAGACGTAGTTGCGCCACGCCGCGCCGATGTCCTCCATCTTCGCCGCCGCCACTTCGCCGGCGTTCCAGACCACCGCGGTGCGGCTGCCACTGGTGCTGATGGCGATCGCCCGCTGGAAGCCGGGGTCACGCAGCACATAGCGGCCACCGGCCTGGGTGTACAGACGATCGCTGCGGCCCGGGTCGCGCGGATCGCGCAGGTTCCAGTCGCCGCGCTGCACATGGGCGTTGCCGCCATCGAGCTTGTCCAGATAGGTCAGGCCGTCCAGGCCGCTGACCTCCACCTGCAACGCATCGCTGACGTTGAAGTAGTTGTGCAGCGCCTGGGTGAAACTGACCGGCTGGCTACCCCGGTTCTCGGTGACCAGTTCCTGCTCCAGGGTGCGGCCGATGCGCAGGACCATGTGCATGCGCAGATCCAGGTTGTCCATCACCGGCGGCGCCAGGGTCAGCACCATGCTGCCATCGGCTTCGCGGCGGGCCTCGCGCAACTCCCAGGCCACGGTACGGACAAATCCGTGCGCGGGCACCTCGTTGCTCTGCCCCTGGCGCGAGAAGTATGGCCAGCACACCGGCGCGCCGCCGCGGATCGGCGTGGGCGGCTGTCTGGCGCTGGGCGACAGCCACATCACATCCTGGCTGCCGGTGGGCACAAAGGACAGCAGTTGGCCGCCGAACACGCTGATCGCGGCGGTGGAGAACGGCGTTTCCACCTTCCACGCGGTGAAGCCGTTGAAATCGCCTGTGCTCAGGCCCTGCACATCCTTCATTGAAACGCTGCTCCGTACGATCGGTGACTGGACAAGTTGCGGGTAGTTGGCCGGCAGGAGGAACGCCGTGGGCGATGCCGGTTTGGCAGCGCGCAGCGCCTGCAGGATGCGGGTGCCGGCGCGGCCATCGGCGTTTTTCCAGCCCAGGCGCTGCTGTTCGGTCTGGATGGCGCGGCGGGTGGCGCTGCCGACCATGCCGTCGGCGGCGCCAATGGCGTGGCCGCGGGCCAGCAACAGGGTCTGCAGCTCGCGGCGCTCGTCGCGGCCGATACCCGGGTCGTCGGTCGGCCATGCCGCCTTCAGGCCGCTGCCGCCGCGCAGGCGGTCGGCCAGCGTGGCGATGGCCAGCGCGTAGCTCTCGGCGGCGTTGTAGGAATAGATCGCGTCGTAGTTGCGGAACACCAGCAGCGCCGGACCGCTGGCACCGGCCGGCAGCAGCAGCGCGGCATTGGCATCGTCGGTGATCGCCGGCACCTGCAGCGGGGTGCCGTCGACGCCGGTGATGCCCAGAGCGCGCCAGTTGGCCAGCGGCTTGCGCTTGGTGCGGCCGGCCAGCGCCGCGTTGAAACCGGCCGGAATCCGCACTTCCACGCCCCACGGCTGGCCCGTCCGCCAACCGGCCTGCTTGAGGTAGTTGGCGGTGGAGGCCAGCGCGTCGGGAATACTGGCGACCAGATCGCGGCGGCCATCGCCATCACCATCCACGGCGATGCGCGCATAGGTGGACGGCATGAACTGGGTATGGCCGAACGCGCCGGCCCACGAACCGGTCAAGCCCTCGGCCTGCAGGTCACCCTGGTCGATCAGTTTCAGCAGCGCCAGCAGCTCCCCTTTGAAAAACGGCTGGCGGCGGCCGTTGCAGGCCAGCGTGGCCAGCGACTGCAGCAGCGGGCGCCTGCCGAACACGCGGCCGTAGTCACTCTCCACGCCCCACACCGCGACGATGGTGGCCGGGTCGACCCCGTATTGCACGCTGACCTGATCGAGCAGCGCGCGATGCTGCTGAAGCTGCGCGCGGCCGTCCGCAACACGCTGGCGATCCACCAGCGCCGCCAGATAGTCCCAGATCGGCGTGGTGAACTCGGGCTGCGCATCAAGCAGCGGCAGCACTCCAAGGTCCGGGGTGATGGTGGTGAACACCTGTTCCACGCGCTCGGCGCCAATACCCTGCGCCACCGCCGCGTTCTTGAGCCCGACCCCGCAGCTGCCGAAGTCGGCGATACCCGCCGAAGCGGTGGCAGCCAAGCCCCACGCGCCCAATCCCAGCACTACGGCAATCGCTCTCATCGGCAGTTCCTGACAGACGGGGGCTGTCGATCATAAACGCGGCGCCGCGATGCGGTGCCTTCATTGCCATTGCAACAGCCGCAGGCCATAGCTGCAGGGCTGCGCGGTCCAGTGCGCCACCACGCGCAATCCGGCGGCGGCGGCCAGCGCGGCGAACCGGGCATCGCTGTATTTGTGGCTGTATTCGACCTGGATGGGCTCCCCCGCGGCGAAATCGAAACGCTGGCCGGCCACCTGCACCCGCTGCGCGACCTCGCTGACCAGTTCAGTCCGGATGCGCTCGTGCAGCGGGTCGTAGCGGGCGCGATGGCGGAACCGGTCCAGCGCGAAATCGCTGCCGATCTCCCGATTCAGGCGTTCGAGCAGGTTGAGCGTGAACGCGGCGGTGATGCCGGCGGCATCGTTGTAGGCCGCTTCGATCCGGGCCGGCTCCTTGACCAGGTCGATGCCGACCAGCGCCAGCCCGGTTGCGCCCATGGTCCGGTGCATGCCGCGCAGCAGCCGCACCGCCTCGCCATCGGTGAAGTTGCCCAGGGTGGAGCCGGGAAAGAACAGCAACGTGCGCCGCGCCGGCTGTTGCGGCTGCGGCAGAGCCACCGCATCGGTGAAATCGGCGCATACCGGCAGCATTTCCAGCGCCGGAAAATCGCCGGCCAGCGCGTGGATGCTGGCCACCAGTGCCGCGCGCGAGATCTCGATCGGGGTGTAGGCCACCACCTCGGGCAGCGCGCGCAGCAGCAACCGGGTCTTGCGGCCGCTGCCGCTGCCGTATTCGACCACCCGCGCCTGCGCTCCCACCTGCTGCGCGATCGCCGGCAATTCGCGCTCCAGCAATGCCAGCTCGGTGCGGGTCAGGTAGTACTCCGGCTGGCGGGTGATCTGTTCGAACAGCGCCGAGCCGCGCGCGTCATAGAAATATTTCGACGGCAGGGTCCTGGGCCGCTGCGCCAGCCCGGCCAGCACCTGCGCGGTGATCGTGGCGCGGTCGGGAGTCAGGTCGGTCAACGCGGCCAGTGCGGCCTCGGCGCCGCTCATGCGCCATCCCGGGCCAGGCGCAGGCCGGCGAACTGCCAGCGCGCGGACGGCGCGAAGAAATTGCGGTAGCTGGCGCGCACATGGCCGCGGGCGGTGGCGCAGCTACCCCCGCGCAGCACGTACTGGCCGCACATGAACTTGCCGTTGTATTCACCCAAGCTGCCCGGCAACGGCCGGAACCCAGGGTAGGCGGCATAGGCGCTGCTGGTCCACTCCCAGACATCGCCGAACAGCTGCACTGGCCCGCTGCCGGTGGCGGCCGCCGGGGTGCAGGGATGCAGGTGGTCGTCATCGGCGAAATGGCCGGCCGGCGGCACAGTGGCCGCCGCGGCCTCCCATTCGAACTCGGTCGGCAACCGCGCACCGGCCCAGCGTGCGTAGGCGTCGGCCTCGTAGTAGCTCAGGTGAGAGACCGGCGCATGCGGGTCCAGCGCGCGCCAGCCACCCAGGGTGAACTCGCGCTGGCAATGCGCGTCCCAGTACAGCGGCTGTTGCCAGCCTTCGGCCTGGCACAGCTCCCAGCCCTGGCTCAGCCAGCAACCGGGCTCCCGGTAGCCGCCGGCTTCGACAAACTGCCGGTACTCGTGGTTGTTGACCGGGCGATTGGCCAGCCGGTGCGCGGCCACCAGCACCCGGTGCCGCGGCGATTCGTTGTCGTAGGCGAAGGGCGCATGCTGCGGCCAGGCCGGGGCGCCGATCTCGACGATGCGCTCGGCATTGTCGATCCAGCCCAGCGGCAGCGCGGCGCTGGCCGGCACCTGCAGTTGGCGGTAGGCTGGTTGCAGCGGATTGGACCACAGCGCGTGCTTGATGTCGGTCAGCAGCAGCTCCTGGTGCTGCTGCTCGTGCTGCAGGCCCAGGATCAGGTGGCGGCGCGCCTGGGCGTCCATCGACCCCTCGTCAAAGCGGGCGGCGATGCGCGCATCGACCGCGGTGCGGTAGTCGAGCACCTGCGCCAGTGACGGCCGCGACAGCAGCCCGCGTCGCGCCCGGGCGTGGGCCGGGCCGATGCTCTGGTAATAACTGTTGAACAGCACCTGCCAGTGCGGCTGCAAGGGCTGGTAACCGGGCTGCGCGGCCAGCACGAAGTGCTCGAAGAACCAGCTGGTGTGGGCCAGATGCCATTTGGCCGGACTGGCGTCGGGCATGCTCTGCAGCATCGCATCTTCGGCCGACAGCGGCGCGGCCAGGGCCACGCTGCGTGCTCGCACGGTGGAAAAACGCTGCGCCAGGGTGGCGGGCACGGCGCCGGCGGTGGTCGAACGCAGCAACGCGGCAGTGGAGATATGCATCGGCCCGAGCTTACGGACACGCGGTTAGCGCGATGTCATGGCCGCCACACGCGGCGCCGTGCTCAGACCACCGCGTCGCGGTAGTACCAGCGCCCGTCGATACGCTGGAAACGGCTGTGCTCGGCCATCTTCACCGCGCTGCCGCCCCCCACTTTGTAGCGCGCGACAAAGTGCACCTCGGCGGTGTCCGCACCGGTGACCACATGCTGTTTGACGCTCAATCCCAGCCACTGCGTGCGCTGGCCCGGATCGTCATCCAGCGACAACTGCTGCGGTCGCGTCTGCGGATGCCAGCTGGCCAGCAGGTAATCGACGTCCTGCAGCACATAGGCGCTGTAGCGCGAGCGCATCAACGCTTCGGCATCGGGCGCGGCCTGGCCGGCGTGATACGGGCCGCAGCAGCGGCTGTAGGCGGGGCCGCGGCCACAGGGGCACGGCGTGGTCGGGGAGATCTGCATGCGCGCATTTTCCCATTCCCCGGCACCACGCTCCAAGCGGCGCCGCTGGCAACGGCTGCGCGTATCCTGTCGCGCCCTGGTCAGGAGTCGTCATGCTGGAACTGTTGCCGCCGGAGCTGCCCTGGCTGCTGCTGATCGCCTTCATCGCCGGGCTGGTGGATGCGGCGGTCGGCGGGGGCGGCCTGATCCAGCTGCCGGGGCTGTTCACCGCCCTGCCGCAGCAGTCCCCGGCCGCGTTGCTGGGCACCAACAAGTTCAGCTCGGTGTTCGGTACCGGCGTTTCGGCATGGCGCTACGCCCGTTCGATCCGCATTCCGTGGCGGCCGGTGTTGCTGGCTGCGGCCGCCGCGTTCGCTTGTTCGTTCCTCGGCGCGACCGCGGTGAGCCTGCTGTCCAAGGATGCGGTGCGACCGCTGGTGCTGACCCTGCTGATCGTGATGCTGGGCTACACGCTGGCCAAGAAGGAGTTCGGCGCGCTGCACACGCCGCGCCAGGTCGGCCGCCGCGAGCTGGGCATCGCGCTGCTGATGGGCGGGGTGATCGGCTTCTATGACGGCTTCTTCGGCCCCGGTACCGGCAGCTTCCTGATCTTCCTGTTCGTGCGCTTTTTCGGCCTGGATTTCCTGCGCGCCTCGGCCGCCTCCAAGGTGGTGAACCTGGCCACCAACCTCGCCGCGCTGGCGTTTTTCGTGCCCAGCGGCAATGTGCTGCTGGCACTGGCCATACCGATGGCCGCAGCCAATGTCAGCGGCGCGCTGGTGGGCACCCGGATGGCGCTGCGCGGCGGCACCCCGGTGATCCGCAAGCTGTTCGTGGCGCTGGTGGTGGTGCTGATCGCGCGCATGGCCTGGGATATTTTCACTGTCTGACGACAGAAGCTGCTGGACCCTGAATCCAGGGCCACCGCCTGATCCCGGCACCGCAGCGTGCAGCAGCGTGCGCGCCAAGCCGGTCGCAGTATTCCTGTCCACGGACGCACCGCGCAGATGAAGAACCGGCACCGCATCGCTTTTCTGCTGCTGGCGTGCGGCGCGCTGCTGGCCTGCGTGCCGGTGGTGTACTCCCTGCAGCAGGCGCGCAAGCAGGCGCTGCAGGAAAAGTACGCGATGCTCGATGATCTGACCCTGCGCATGGAGGGCCAGGTGCGTTCGATCCGGGACCTGCTCGCGCTGCTGCGCCAGGAAATGGAAAGCAGTGGCGATACCCCGTGCAGCGCTGGCGGGATCGCCCGGCTGCAACGTTTTGGACTGCGCTCACAGGCGGTGAAAAGTTCGCTGTATCTGTCCGGAGGGAAGGTGGAGTGCTCGTCCGGCGGTGCGTGGTTGAGCAACCTGTTGCAGGGCGCCCCCAGCATCGTGGAACCCGACGGCACCGCCATCTATACCCAGGTGCAGGTGCCCGGGGTCGCTGAGAACCGTTATGTGGTGGTGGAGAACAACGGCTATGCGCTGTTGATCTACCCGGACGGGCTGATCGCACCGTTCGCCCGTCCGGATGTCGCCCTGGGCCTGTTCAATACCCGGACGCACCGGTTTGCCGCCAGGGCCGGAAAACTGCAGGACCGGTGGGCCGGTCCGTTCGAGAACGGACAACACTATGAACGGTTCCTCGATGAGGACAGTGACTCGCTGGTGGTCAGGCGGGTCGTCCTCCCCGGCGGCACCGCGGCGGTCGCCGCCACCCCACGCGCGTCCATCGATACCCGTATGGCCCAGTTCGCCCGCTGGTTCATCCCGCTGGGTATCACCGCCGGCCTGGTGATCTTCGCCATTGCCTACGGGCTTACCCGTCACCGTTTCTCCGCCCGCGCCGAACTGCTGCACGCGCTGCGCAAGAGCCAGCTGTTCCTACTCTACCAGCCCATCTTCGAGCTGCCGACCAATACCTGCATTGGCGCCGAGGCGTTGCTGCGATGGCGCCATGAGGACGGCGCGGTGGTGTCGCCGGACCGTTTCATTCCGGTGGCCGAGGATTCGGGGCTGATCCAGCTGGTGACCCGACGGGTGATGGAACTGGTATGCAAGGACCTGACGCCGTTCCTGCGGCGCAATCCCGACTTCCACCTCAGCATAAACCTGTCCCCGCAGGACCTGCAGTCGCCCGACACGGTCGGGCAGATCGAGCAGATGATCCGGACGATCGGCCCGGGGGCAGGCAAGTTCGTGATCGAAGCCACCGAGCGCGGCCTGCTGGAACAGGAGAGCACGCTGGCCGTGGTCAATGCGATCCGGGCACTGGGCGTGGAAGTGGCGATCGACGATTTCGGCACCGGCTACTCCAGCCTGGCGTATCTGACCACCTATCCGTTCGACATCCTCAAGATCGACAAGAGCTTCACCTGCACGGCCTGCACCGACTCGGTGACCAGCCAAGTGGCGCTGCACATCATCGAGCTGGCCAACACCCTGGGCATGCGCACGCTGGTGGAGGGCATCGAGACGCCGGAGCAGGCCGAGCTGTTCCGCAGCAAGGGCGTGAACTATGGCCAGGGTTACCTGTTCGGGCAGCCGATGACCGCCGCGGAACTGGTCAATTTCGTGCCGCTGCATTCCACCCCGGACCAGCACCGCGGCGAGCCCTGAGTCGCCCACGCCCGGGCCTGGCTTGATTTGGCTCAATGCGGCCGCACCAGGCAGCGCGCATGCTGGCACGGTCGCGGGAGTTCCGCGTTCTGGAGTTCGCGCAACATGTCCCTGGATCTTTCCGGCAAGATCGCCGTGGTCACCGGCGCCGCCTCGGGAATTGGCGAGGCGGTGGTGCGGCAGCTGGCCCAGGCGGGCGCGCAGGTGCTGGCGGCCGATATCGACGGCAATGCCGCCGCCGCGCTGGCCACCGCGCTGGGGCCGCAGGTGCTGCCGTTCGCCATGGATGTCAGCGATCCGGACGCGGTCCGTCACATGGTGCGGCACTGCGTGGAACGTTTCGGCGGCCTGCATTTGGCGGTCAACAACGCCGGCATCGGCGGCGCCAGCCTGGAGACGGCCGACTACCCGCTGGACGAATGGCACCGCGTGCTCGGGGTCAACCTGCACGGCGTGTTCTATTCGATGAAATATGAGATTCCGGCCATCCTCGCTACCGGCGGCGGCGCCATCGTCAACATGGCCTCGATCCTGGGCAGCAATGGCTGGGCCGGCTCGGCGGCCTATGTCGCGGCCAAGCACGCGCTGGTGGGCATGACCAAGAGCGCGGCGCTGGAGTATTCCGCGCGCGGGCTGCGCATCAACGCCGTCGGCCCGGGCTTCATCGACACCCCCATGCTGGACGGCATGGACCGCCAGGCCTATGCCGGCCTGGTGGCCCTGCATCCGGCCGGACGCCTGGGCACCGCCGACGAGGTCGCCGCGCTGACCTGCTTCCTGCTCTCGGAAAAAGCCTCGTTCATCACCGGCAGCTACCACCTAGTCGACGGCGGCTTCTCCGCCCGCTGATCTCCGCCCGCGGGTGCGCGGGTGATGCCGGAAGCCGCTACCTCAATTCACCTTTGTCACAGCCAAGTGATTGATCTGGCGGAATTTCCACGGCCGATCGGACAAAGAAAAGACAAGGCGTGGCCACCCCTTGTCCACCGCTAACGGAACGTTTACAAGGAGCCCACGCCCGTCGTCCCGACCGGCGAGATAGTCCGGCTATCAGAGGAGCTTCCCGATGACGTCGTTATCGTTGCGCCCGCACCGCCTGACCCACGCAGTCCGTATCTCCCTGTTGTGCCTGCTGCCCGCCGTCGCGCTCGCGCAGGAATCCCCGCCCGCCAGCCCGGCGCGCACCCTGGACGCCATCCAGGTCACCGGTACCCGCATCAAGAAGGCCGAACTGGAAACCCAGGTGCCGGTGCAGGTGCTCACCCGCGAAGCCATCGACCGCACCGGTTACAGCTCGGTGGCCGACGTGGTGCAGCACCTGACCGCCAGCGGCGCCTCGCTGAGCACCAAGCTCAACTCCAGCGGCAACTTCGGCTTCCCGCCCGATGGCGGCGGCGTCGGCGCCGGTGCGGCCACGGTGGACCTGCGCCATCTCGGTCCCAAGCGTGTACTGGTGCTGGTGGACGGCATCCGCTGGGTCAACGAGTCCTCCGGTTCCGGCGTGGGTTCCTCGGTGGATCTGAACACCATTCCGCTGGCGCTGGTGGACCGCATCGAGGTGCTCGAAGACGGCGCCTCCTCGATCTACGGCTCCGACGCGATCGCCGGGGTGGTCAACATCATCACTAGGAAGAACGCCGACGGCGGCCATGTCGAGGTGCAGTACGGCGACTACAACCTCAAGGGCGGCGACACCTCCAGCGTGGATTTCAGCTTCGGGCGCAGTGGCGAGCGCGCGCAGTGGATCGTCGGCGGCGCGTGGTTCAAGCAGAAGGAGATCTCCTCGGCCGAGTACGAATGGGCACGCGTGCCGGTGCCCGGTACCGGTCTGGCCAACGGCAGCTCGGCCACCCCCGGCGGCCGCACCGTGTTCGCGCCGGCCGACGGCAACAACACCTATGGCGGCCTGTGTCCGCTGGCCCGCGACGCCGACGGCAACCCCATCCCCGGCTCGGCGACCTGCAACATCACCCTGCCCAACGACGCCAGCTTTGCCGGCGGCGCCCGTTTTCCCGACGACTTCATCCGCTTCGGCACCGCCAACCGCTTCAACTTCGCCCCGTACAACCTGCTGCTGACCCCGAACGAGCGCAAATCCGTGTTCGGCCAGGTGCGCTTCGAGTTCACCCCCACGCTCAGCGGCTGGGCCCGCGGCCTGTACAGCGAGCGCGACTCGGCCAACCAGGCCGCGCCCGAACCGATCTTCCTGGGCACCGATGCCGGCGTCTACAACGAGTGGGCCGAAACCAAACTGGTGATCGCCGCCAACAACCCGTACAACCCGTTCGGTTTCGACCTGAGCACGATGGGCGCCAACCCCAACCTGTTCCTGCTGGGCCGGCGTCCGGTGGAGGGCGGCCCGCGCCGCTACGAGCAGGAGGTGAAAACCTGGTACGCCGCCGCCGGGCTGGACGGCACCTTCGAGGTCAACCAGCGCACCTGGAACTGGGACATCAACGCGATGACCAGTGAAAGCAAGGCCACCCAGACCAATACCGGCAGCTACAACATCAAGCACATCAACCAGGCTCTGGGCGATCCGGCCGCGTGCGCGGCCATTGCCGGCTGCGTGCCGCTGAACCTGTTCGGCGGGCCGGGCACCATCACCCCGGAGATGCTGGCGTGGATCTCGCCGATCGTGCGCGACCGCAGCAAGAACACCCTGAGCCAGGCCTCGGCCAACCTCACCGGCGAGCTGTTCGACAACTGGGCCGGCGCGGTGTCCTTCGCCGCCGGTGCCGAATGGCGCCGCTACAAGGGCGAATACCACCCCGACCCGATCACCATCGCCGGCGAGTACAACGGCGTGCCCTCGGGGGCGACCATCGGCAGCTATTCGGTGAAGGAGGCCTATGTCGAATTCGACGTGCCGCTGGCGCGCGAAGGTTTCTGGGGCAAGAGCCTGGACCTGAGCATTGCCGGGCGCTACTCGGACTACTCCACCTTCGGCGGCACCAACACCGGCAAGCTCGGCCTGCGCTGGCAGCCGGCCGATGAACTGCTGCTGCGCATGTCCTTCGCCCAGGGCTTCCGCGCCCCGTCCATCGGCGAGCTGTACGGCACGTTGAGCCGCTTTGACGCCACCATCGTCGACCCCTGCAACAACGCCGCCTCCACCACCCCCAAGTGCGTGGCCGACGGCGTGCCGCCGGGCTACGAGCAGGCCAACCCGCAGATCTCGGTGGTGACCTCGGGCAACCGCGCGCTGGAACCGGAGGAAAGCCGTTCGTTCATGGCCGGCGCGGTGTGGAGCCCGGGCTGGGCCGAGGACAGCGGCTGGGCCAGCAAGCTGGACCTGGGGGTGACCTTCTACCGCCACACCATCGGCAAGGCGATCCAGGCCCCGGACGCGCAGGCGATCATGGACCGCTGCATCGACAGCCGCGATCCGGTGGCCTGCGCCAGCTACACCCGCAACGACCGCGGCCAGATCATCCGCTTCGAGGACATCCTCGCCAACCTCGGCACGATCAACACCAGCGGCTGGGATTTCAGCGCGCACTGGTTGCTGCCGGAAACCGGCTGGGGCCAGCTGGGCTTTGACTGGAAGGCGACCTGGGTGACGCGCTACGAGCTGGTCAACGAGTCCGGCCAGGCCGAGCCCAAGGGCCCGGGCGTGGAGACCAATGACAGCGCGATTCCGGAGTGGAGCTCGACCCTGGCCGCCAACTGGGATTTGGGCAACTGGAACGCCAGCTGGACGCTGCGCTACATCGACCGCCTGCGCGAGAGCTGCGCCGGCGCCAACGGCTTCGACATCTGCACCGATAGCGCCAACGACCTGCACTGGCTGGGCGCCACCACCTACCACGACGCCCAGCTGAGCTGGCGCACCGAAGCATGGATGAAGGGCGTGAAAGTCAGCCTCGGGGTGAACAACGTGTTCGACAAGAACCCGCCGATCTGCCTGAGCTGCACCCTCAACGGCTACGACCCGGGCACCTATGACCTGCCCGGCCGCTACACCTACGCCCGGCTCAGCCTGGATTTCTGAGTCGCCTTACCGGCAAAGGAAAAGGGAGCCGCAAGGCTCCCTTTTCCGTTGCACCTCCCGCGCGGCTCAGCGGGTGGGGTCGGCGTCCAGCGCGGCGTCGGCCTGCCCGGCGGCGGCGCGGATCTCAACCAGGTTCTTGCCCAGCACCGCGCCGGCCAGCGCCATCAGCAGCAGCGCCAGTACCGGCAGCATCGACAGGCCGAAACCCAGCGCGCGCGCGGACGGTGCCTTCACGTAGGCGCGCCAGTAGAGGAAACGGCCGATCAGGTAAACCGCGCCCAGGGCCGCCACCCAGCTCGCCGGCCAGTAGCGCGCGGCCACGAACAGTGCCGGCAGCAGCGCCACCATCAATTCCAGCGTGTTCATCTGCACCCGGTAGATCCGCTCGAACCCCTCGTGTCCGCTGACCGCCGGCGCTTTCAGACCGGTGATGCCACGCGCGCGGCCCACCAGCACGATGAAGAACAGGTACTGCAGCACCACCAGCATGGCGACCAATTCGACGTAGTGCATGCACTTCTCCTGGAAACGGGGACGGACTTTGCAAGGTGTGCCGGCGGTGACGCTGCCGACACTCCCGGGCGGGGAACCCGCGGCAACCGGCAACGGCGGCTCAGCGGCGCGCCTGGCCGACTTCGATGAAACGCAGGAACTCGGCGCGGGTGCGCGCATCGTCATGGAAGCTGCCACGCATGCGCGAGGTCACCATGCTCACGCCGCGCTTGTGGATGCCGCGGGTGGTCATGCACTCGTGCGCGCCTTCCACTACCACGCCCACGCCCAGCGGCTGCAGCACGTCCTGGATGCAGTCGGCGATCTGCGCGGTCATCTTCTCCTGCACCTGGAAGCGGCGCGCATAGGCTTCCACCACGCGCGCCAGCTTGGAGATGCCGACCACGCGGCCGTTGGGCACATAGCCGACATGCACGCGGCCGATGATCGGCGCCATGTGGTGCTCGCAGTGGCTTTCATACTCGATGTCGCGCAGCACGATCATCTCGTCGTAGCCGGCCACTTCCTCGAAGGTCCGCGCCATGTAGGCGCGCGGGTCCTCGCGGTAGCCGCTGAACCAGTCGCCATAGGCCTCGGCCACCCGGCGCGGGGTATCCAGCAGGCCTTCACGGGTGGGATCCTCGCCGGCCCATTCCAGCAGCGTGCGCACGGCCGCTTCGGCCTGGGCCTGGGTGACGGGGGATTTGGGGGACTCGGCCATGGGGGACGGCGCCTGTATTACGGGGCCGATATGCTACCAGCCAGCTGCCGGCAGGGCACCGGCGATGGCCCGGCGCCGGGCCCGTCCCCCGCGGGCGCACGGTGCGGACACCCGGTTGCAGGCGCCGGCCGGTGGATCAGCCGGCCCCGCCTGCCGCGGCGGCCGGGGCCAGCAGCCGCCACGCCAAGCCCGAACAGCGGCTGGCATGGCGCGCCAGCGCCGCTTCGATCACCGCGGCGCTGCCGGCCAGATGCAGGCCGTGGCGGGCCCGGGTGATGCCGGTGTAGAGCAGTTCGCGCGACAGCACCCGGTTGTCGTTCCGGGGCAGCTGCAGCCAGACCTGGTCGAACTCCGAGCCCTGCGCCTTGTGCACGGTCATCGCGAACGCGCTTTCGTGGGCGGGCAAGGCGGCCGGGTGGAAACCGCGCGGATGGGCCGGGTCGTCACCGGGGAACCACGCCGTGATGCCGCCGCCGCTGCCATCGGCGAGACAGAGGCCAACGTCGCCGTTGAACAGACGGTGGCGGTAGCTGTTCTCGGTGATGATCAGCAGCCGGCCGTGGAACCAGCCCGGGCCGGCGCCGCGGCGCGAGCCGCCGGCGAGCAGTTCCTCGATGCGCGCATTGAGTCCGCGTGCGCCCTGCGGGCCTTCGCGCACGGCCGTGAGCAGGCGCATGCGCCCGGCCAGTGCCAGCGCATCGGCCGGCGTGGTGGCGTCGGCCAGTGCCTGCCAGTACTGCTGCAGCGGCCCGCGCCACGCGCCCAGCGGGTCGAACTGGTCTTCGTGGAACTGCACGCCCGGCAGCTGGCCCTCGCGCAACAGGGCCAGCGCCTGACCGGCCTCCCCCTCACGCATCGCCGCGGCCAGCGGCGCCAGCTGCAACGCCTCGCTCTGCCGGTAACCGCGTTGCAGCTGCACGCGGGCCCCGGCAAAGGCGCTGGCGGTGGTTTGGCACGCATCCGCCGGCAAGGTGCCCAGCAGCGGCTGCAGCGCGCCGGCAGCGGCGGCGCCGATGCGCGTGCCGTCGCCGGCCGCGCGCAGGATCGCGCTGAGCACGTCGCCGGCCTCCACCGACGGCAGCTGGTCCGGATCGCCCAGCAGGATCAGCCGGGTGCCGTCGGCGATCGCCTCCACCAGCTTGGCCATCAGCGGCAGATCGATCATTGAGGCTTCATCGACCACGATCACGTCGTAAGGCAGGGGATTGTCGGTGTGGTGGCGGAAGCGCGGGGAATCGGGGATCACCCCGAGCAGGCGGTGCAAGGTGGTGCCGGTGCTGGGCAGCGGTGCGCACAGCTCGGCATCGATGCCGGCGGCGGGCAGTTGCTGCAGGGCGTGGCGCAGGCTTTCGGCCATGCGCTCGGCGGCGCGGCCGGTGGGCGCGGCCAGCGCGACGCGTGGCGCGGGCCGGCCGGCGGCCTGGGCCTGCGCGGCCAGCAGCACCAGCAACCGGGTGATGGTGGTGGTCTTGCCGGTGCCGGGGCCGCCGGTGACCAGCAGCAGCGCGTGGCACAGCGCCATCGCCGCCGCGCGCGCCTGCAGATCGGAATGGGCCGGCAGGCGCTCGGCGGTCGGCACGATGGCAGCCCCGAACAGATCCTGTTGCGCCGGGGCGGGGGCCGCCCCGGGGAACAGCCGCGCGAACACCGGCGCCAGCGCGGCCGGATCGCCATCGGCCACCGGTGCGCGGCCGATGCGCTGCAAGCCTTCCGCCAGGCGCCGCTCGTATTCGCGATAACGGCGCAGGTACAGCAGGCCGTTTTCCCAGACCAGCGGCGCCGGTTCGGCGGCGGTCCGGTTATCCACAGGGGTGGCGACCCAGCGCGAGGCGGCCAGCTGCGCATGCCAGTCCGCCGCCGCCGGCCAGACGATGCCGGCATCCACCAGCCGCTGGGGCTGCGCCGGATCGAAACCGGCGTGGCCCTGCGCCACTGCCAGCGAGGCCAGCGCGGCGGCGGCCAGCACCGCGTCGGGCGTGTTCGGATCGAGCCGGCGCAGGCTCTGCGCCAGGGCGTGGTCGAGCGGGCGCAGCGCGCCAGCCTTGGTCAGTGCGGCCAGCAGGCTCATGCCGTGCCTCCCAGTCGTGCCAGCAACGCCGCGTGGCCCTCACGGCCCCCGGCAAACAGTTCATCCACCGCGGCCACCAGTGCCGGGGCGAAGGTATGCGCGTACACCCCGGGCGAGGACGCCCGGCCGGCATCCAGGCCACGGCAGAACAGGTAGCGGATGCCGCCGAAATCGCGGGCGTAGTCGTAACCGGCGCCGATCCGGAAGCGCAGCCAACGGTGCAGCGCCACGGTGTAGATCAACGCCTGCAGGTCGTACTCGCTGTGGCGCATGGCCGCCTCCAGTTGCGCGGCGCTGTAATCGGGCAGCCGGTTGGACTTGTAGTCCAGCACGTACCAGCGCCCGTCGCGGACGTAGGTCAGATCGATCTTGCCGGTCATCAGCCCTTCCAGCTGGCGGCGAAGACCGAAGCCCTGGCGGCCCCGCACCACGCCATGCTGATGCAGCACCCGCAGCAGCGCCGGCACCGTGGTCGGCTGCATCGCGAAATGGAATTCGATTTCGGCGCGACGCTCGCCCTCGCCCAGCGTGTGCAACGCACCGCCCTCAGGCAGGGTCACGGTCAGGGTCTGGCCGATCAGCCGGGTCAGCAGGCCCACACCGTCGGCGATCTCCTCGTCGACATAGCCCTCGGCACGCAGCGTTTTTTCAATGATCCCGGCCTGACCGTCCGGCGCCGGATCGGCAGGGCGCCAGTCACCCCAGGCGCCAAAGTCGACATTCTCCAGCGCGGCATGCAAGACGTTGCCGAAGCGGCTGCCGGCAAAACGCGGATCGAACACGTCCGCGGCGGTGGCCACCACGGCGCTGTCCGCCCCGCTCTCCAGCGCGTCGTCGATCGTGGCCTGCAGCGGTTCGTCGGCGGCGCCGCCAGCGTCTTCGGTGGCCGCCGCGGTGGTGTCCTGGCGGCCGTCGGCATGCGCCAGCTGGGTGAAGCTGTAGACCCACCAGTCGTGCGGCACCACGCGGCCGATCACCCGCACCGGCGGCAGCGCGGGCTCGCGTTCGGCCGGCAGCCGCGCCGGCACCGGACCGGCGGCAGCGTCAACCACCGCGATATCGGCATGCGCCGGCAGCGCTTCCAGCATCGGCCCCAGCCGCGAAGACGCCAGCCCGGCCAGCGCGCCGCCACTTATCCACAACGCGTGCTCGGCGCGGGTCAACCCGACGTAGAGCAGCCGCGCGGTTTCGGCCGCGTCCTCGGCGCCGACCTGCTGGCCGATGGCCTTCCAGTCGGCATCGTCCTTGTCGATCTTCCAATGCAGCACGCGCTGCTGCCCGTCGTGCACGGTGCGGTGGTTGCTGCTGTCCGGGGCGCTGGTGGCGATGCCGACGAACGGCAGGTACACCAGCGGGTATTCCAGGCCCTTGCTCTTGTGCAGGGTGATGATCTGCACCCGGCGCGCGTCCGACTCCAGCCGCAACAGCTGCGCCTCGTCGCCCTCGTCGGCGTGGGCGATCCGGGTCTGCAGCCAGTCCAGCAGGCCGTGCAGGCCGATGCTGCGGTGACTGGCCTCCTGCAGCTGTTCGGCCAGCTGCAGGTAGTTGGTCAGCCGGCGCTCGCCATCGACCAGCGCCAGCAGGCGTTCGGCCTGTTCGGCGCACAGCTCCGACAGCAGCGCCAGCACGCCGCCACGCTGCCAGCGCTCGCGCCACTGCGCCAGCCGCTGCTGGTGCGCGCGCTGGGCATCGCCTTCGTGTTCCATCGCCGCGATCGCCGCGGCGCTTTCGCCCAGCAGCACCGTGGCCAGCGCGGCGCGCAGGCGGCCGTCATCGGCCGGCTGCAACAGCGCCAGCAGCAGCACGCGCAGTTCATGCGCCTCGGCACTGGCGAACAGACTCTGCTTGCCCGCCGCCACCGCCGGAATACCCAGCGCCGCCAGCGCCTGCTGGATGCGCGCTGCCTCCTTGTGCGAACGCACCAGCACCGCGATATCGCCCGGCTGCACCGGTTTGCCGTCGATCAGCGCGCGCTCTTCGCGGGCGGCGCTGAGCACCTTGTGGATATCGGCCACACAGGCGGCGGTGGCCGCCTCGCGCGAGGCGGCGGCCTTGAGCGGTTTGCCGTCTTCGCCGGCCCCGATCCGGTGCACGGTTAACGCCGGCGCCGGCCGCCCGTCCAGCAGATAGTCCGCATCGCTGCGTTTGCTGCCCGGCAAAACCGGTTCGAAACGGATGCGCGGATCAAGGAAGGCCTGCTCGCCGGCGTTGTCGTACAGCGCCTGGATCGCGCGCAGCACGCCCGGGCGCGAACGGAAATTGCGGTCCAGCGGCGGGGCCAGGGCGGCCAGCGCCTTGGCCTGCAGATAGGTATGCACATCGCCGCCGCGGAAGCCGTAGATGGCCTGCTTGGGATCGCCGATCAGGAACAGCGCGGCGTCGCCGCCGTCGCGCCCGGGTTCGGCGAACACACGGCGGAAGATGTCCCACTGGCGGGGATCGGTGTCCTGGAATTCGTCCACCAGCGCGAAGCGGTACTGCGCGCGCAGCCGCGCGGCCAGCACGTCACCGTGTTCACCCTGCAGGGCGTGGGCGACGTTGTCGATCAGATCGTCATAGGTCTGCAGCCGCCGCAGCTGCTTGAGCCGGGCCAGGCGCTGGCGCACGTCCTCGCGCAACTGGTGCAGCAGCGCGACCGATTGCTGGCGCTGCCAGCGCGTCACCTGCGCCCGCGCCTGCAGGTAATCGGCGATCAGCGGCTGCAGGGGCGAAAGCGGCGTGCTGCCGGACTTGGCCTTGTTGGTCTTGGCGGTAAGCACCTCCAGGGTGAGCCGCTCCAGCTTCTCGTCCAGCCCGGCGTTGGGATCCGGATGGCGGCTCCACTGCCGCAGCTGCACGAACAGCGGCTCGATCCAGTCGGACCGGTAGCTGGCTTTGTTGAGCACGCCGCCGTCCAGCGCGCCGCGCAACTGCTGCAGATACGTTTCACCGTGCGCGGCGATACCGGCCGCCAGCCGCTGCACGGCGGCGTCGCGCAACGCCCGCGGGTCGTCGACCGGTGTCTGCGCAGGCACTGGATAAAGCGGCAGGTCGGCAACCAGCGCCGGCAGGTCCGTGGCCAATGCCTCGGGACTCTTCCACAACCCCAGCAGCGCTTCGAGCTGCTCGCCCTGGCCGGCATGCAGCCGCCACAGGTCCGCGGCCAGTTCGGCATACAGCTCGCCGGTGTTGGCCAGCAGTTCCGGCGTGGCGAAACTGTGACCGCTTTCCAGCGCGTATTCGCCCAGCACCCGGGTGCAGAACCCGTGGATGGTGAAGATCGCCGCCAGATCGGTTTCCTCGGCCGCCACGCGCAGGCGCCGGCCCAGCTGCACGTCCGTTTCGCCGCCCTGCTGCAGATGCCGGTGCAGGATGCGATGGGTAAGCAGGGTTTCCGGGCTGTCGCCCTCGCCGGGCGGTTCGCCGACCAGCCGCGCGGCCAGATCCAGCCGCTCGCGGATGCGTTTGCGCAGCTCCTGGGTGGCCGCATCGGTGAAAGTCACCGCCAGGATCTGGCCCATGCGCAGGCCCTGCTCCACCACCAGCCGGGTGAACAGCGTGGCCAGGGTGAAGGTCTTGCCGGTACCGGCGCTGGCCTCGATCAGACGCAGGCCATCCAGCGGCAACTGCAGATATGGGTCCTCATTGATCTGTTCCCCGTTCATGCCGCACCTCCGTTTGCAGCGTCGTGTTCGGTGTCGAAATCCGGCAACACGCGGCCCTCGCGCAACGCGGTGAATATCAACAGGCTGTTGTGGATAAATCTGTGTGCAGTGGTTTCCGACGCGAACGGATCGGTGCCGCGCAGCGCCAGTTGCAGCGCTTCGCCCTCGCCTTCGCCCCAGCTGAAATCGGAGCGGTACCAGCGGGCGCGTGCGGCTTTTTCGCGGCCCTCGGCATCGCTGTTGTAGATCTCCCAGCCGGTGTACGGAGCGAACAGCAGGGGTTCCTGCAATCCTTGCAGACGCAGCTGCAGCAAGGCTTTCAAGGCAGCTTTGGCCGGTTCCACCGGCAGTGCCGGCAACCCGTGGGGACCGTAGCGGGCCTCGCCATCGTCATGGAACTGCAGCAGCGGCAGCTGCGCGCCGGCGGCGTTGGCCAGCAGCCAGTCCAGCCCGCTGCGCAGCACGTAGGCCACCCCCGCGGTACCGGCCTGCAGGCGCAGCAGTCCCTGTGGATGGATTTGATCGACCCGTCCGTGCAGCTGCATGCCATCGAGTTCAACTTCGTAGCGCTGCGAGGACAACGGCGCGCCGTCGTACCACTGCGAGAACGCCTCGGCACACGGCCGGATGCGGGCCAGCAGCCGTTCGAACTGCTGTCGTCCCAGCGCCCCGGACGGCAGCTGCGCGCGCGCCCGCAGCCGCAGGTACAACCCGTTTTCCTGCCCGTCCAGCAACGCGGCCAGCACCTGCTGCTGCAACGCCGCGTGCTCGCGACCGCCGCCCGGCACCACCAGCGGCTCGATGTCCTCGCTGCGGTCGATCTCGCCGGCCAGACGCAGGCCCAGGCGCTGCTGCAGGAACTGCCCGGCCGGATCGGCGAGGAACCGGCGCAGCGCCTCCAGGGCCAGACGCTCCTCGGTGAGGGCCTGTGGCAGCGGCGCGCCGAGCGGACCCTCGATCCACGCCGGCAAGCGCTGCCGGCGGCCGCCCATGGCGCCGGCCGCGGGCCGCCACTGGCGGCGATAGCTGAAACGGCGCGGCTCCTGCGCATCGCCGAACGCGGCCGGGGCAAACGGTTGCAGCGGATGGCGCACCACCAGCTGTCTGCGCGCGGCGGCCGGATCGGCGTGATACGCGGCGGCGGCATCGACCAGTTCGCTGACCAGCACCGAGGGCTCGCGCACACTGCCATCACGCGCATCGGCACCGAGGTAGCTCAGGTAGAACACGTCCTGCGCCGAGGCGAACAGCTGCAGGAACAGGAAGCGGTCGTCCTCGCGCAGCGAGCGGTCGCCGTGGCGCCGGCGCTGCGTGCCCAGTTCGGCGGTCAACCGGCTCAGGCCGGCGACCGGGTCACGCCGCGGGAAATCGCCATCGTTCAGGCCCAGCACGCAGATCACCCGGAACGGCAGCAGCCGCATCGGCACCATGCGGCCGAAGCTGATGCCACCGGTGAGCAGCGGGGCGCGGGTATCGGCCTCGGACAGCACCGCGGCAAAATGCGCGCGCACCACTTCCGCCGGCACCGGCGCGGCGAACCCGGCCTTTTCGGCTTCCTCGGCGAATTCGTTGATCAGCTTGCGCAGCCGTTCCAGCGCGCGCAGCGCGGCCGGTTCGGTGGGTGTTTCGGGCAGCAGCGCGGCCAGCAGACCGAGCAGGCGCTCGCGCCATTGCGACGGGCTCAGCGCTTCGGCCAGGGTCTTCTGGTGCCGCGCCAGCACCCGCAGCAGCCGTAGCAGCGCATCCAGCGCGGCCAGCGCGCCGCCTTCCAGCTCCGGCCAGGGCGCGACCCCGGCGATGTCCTGGTCGCTGCCGCTGGCATAGCCCAGCAGCAACCGGTCCAGCGCGAACTGCCAGGTGTAGGCGTCATCGGCCGGGGCCAGATGCTGCTGGCGATGTGCGGCATCCAGCCCCCAGCGCGCGCCGGCGGCCTGCAGCCAGCCGTGCAGGCGCTCGAACGCGGCCGCATCCAGCCCGGCGGCGGTGGCCAGCGGTGCACTTTGCAGCAGGTCCAGGATCTCGTTCAGGCCGAAGCGCGACACCGGCAACCCCAGCAGCTGCACGAACACCTCGGCCAGCGGCTCGCCCTGCAGCGGACTGGCATCGGCCAGCGCCCACGGCAGGTGTTCCTCGCCGCCACGGCCGCCGAACACCGATTCCAGGTACGGCACATAGGGATCGATATCCGGCGCCAGCACCGCGATTTCGCGCGGCTGCAGCGGTGGATCAAAGCGCGCATCGTCCAGCAGCGCGCGCAACTGGTCGTGCAGCACCTGCATCTCGCGCAGGCGGGTGTGGCAGGCGTGGACTTGCAGGCTGGGGTCGTCCAGCCGCAGCGCCGGCAACAACGGGGGCGAGGGCAGTGCGCGGCGGTGGAACAGGTCGGCCTGCAGCCGCTGCAGCAGGCTGTCGGCCAGTCCGCCGTCATCCAGCCTGGCACCGGGTTCGTCTTCCGGGTCGACATAGGCGGCGATCTCACCGGTCGGGTGCACCACCTCATAGCTGCCCAGCACCGCCATGAAATCGCGGCCGGCCGCGCCCCAGGCCTGCAGCAACGGGTTCTCGCCGGCGGCGCTGCCGAAGGGATCGTCCAGGCCGCTGCGCAGCTTCTCGGCCAGCGTCTGCAGATCGCCCCAGTACGACTGGGTGGGCGTGGGCATATAGAAATGCAGCGTGCCGACCCGCGCCTGGGTGGCGATCACCCGCAACACGTCGGGCGAGACGTTGAGCGTGGCAAAGGCGAACAGCCGCCCCGGCAGGCCCTGCGGCAACGGCTGCCCGGCACCTTCGAAGCGGGCCAGGTAGTCGTTGATGCGGCGCGCGCGATAGTGCTGGCCGGCGGCGATATGCCGCCACAGGATCGCCTGCGGATCATCCGGCTCGGCACCGTCTTCCCAGCGCAGCAGCCAGTCGCGGCGCCAGGCCTGGTACTTCTCGAACACGCTGCCCAGCTCGGCGGCCAGCGCCCACGGCCGCAGGGGATCGCCATGCTCAAGGTAGGAATACAACCCGGCCAGCGCCGGATTTTGCATCACCGCCGGGTCAGTCAATGCCGCATACAGACGCCAGTGCAATCCGACCGCGCCCAGGTCATCACGCTCGCCGGCGACATTGGCCTTCAGCGCCCTGGCGACGAACTCGCCGGGGGTCAGGAACTCCAGGTTGGCGGCGATGCCGTATTCGGCGGCCAGCGTGGACTGCAGCCAACGGCGCATCGCCACCTGCGGGATCAGCACGGTATCGGCCGCCAGCAGCGGCTGCCCCGGCGCCGGTTCGCGCAGGGCGTGGGCCAGCAGCGAGGCCAGTACATCAAGCGAATTGGAGTGGTACAGGCGGAAGTCGGGCGCGTCGGTCATCACACCATCTTGCCGCAGCCACATCGCAGGCGGCGAGATCCGCCACGCCGGTACACAGCCGCGGCGCACGTGCACCCCGATCGTCCGCACACACTGTTGCCGTTACGGCGTGGACCCGGCCACGCGCAACCGGAGCCGGCGATGCGACAATACTGCACGGCCCAGTACGCTTTTGTTCAGGTGTCTCTGGCAATCCTGCAACGTTGTTTTTCCGTTAAAGGCCACCATGCCCGCTTCCCGGACACCCCTGGTGCAGTTGTCCAACGTGCGCATCGACCGCGGCGGGCGCACGATCCTGCGCGATGTTTCGCTGCAGGTGCCGCGCGGCAGCATCACCGCCGTGCTCGGCCCTTCGGGCAGCGGCAAGTCGACGATGCTGGCGGCACTGACCGGTGAACTGCGGCCGGTGGCCGGCAACGTGCGCCTGTTCGGGCAGGATCTGCCGCAGGGCAGCCGCGCGCTGCTGGAGATGCGCAAGAACATCGGCGTGCTGCTGCAGGGCAACGGCCTGCTGACCGACCTGAGCGTGGCCGAGAACGTGGCCCTGCCGCTGCGCGCCCATACCCGTCTGCCCGAGCCGGTGCTGCGCCGCCTGGTGGAGATGAAACTGCACGCGGTGGGCCTGCTGGCCGCCGCCGACGCCTGGCCGCGCGAGCTGTCCGGCGGCATGGCCCGGCGCGTGGCGCTGGCCCGCGCGCTGGCGCTGGACCCGCCGCTGATGATCTACGACGAGCCGCTGACCGGGCTGGACCCGATCGCCTCGGGGGTGATCATGAGCCTGATCCAGCGCCTGAACGACAATCTGGGCCTGACCAGCATCATCGTCAGCCACCACGTCCACGAAACCCTGCCGATCTGCGACCAGGCGGTGGTGATCGCCAATGGCGGCATCGTGTTCTCCGGCACCCCGGACGCGCTGCAGGCCAGCGCCGATCCGCTGGTGCGGCAGTTCCTGCATGGCCAGCCGGATGGCCCGATCCCGTTCGATGCCGCCCCGCGCGCGAGGACTGCCTGATGCCGTTTGTTGCCTCGATCCGTTCGCTCGGCCGTGCCGGCCTGTTCTCGCTGACCGTGCTGCGCGGCTCGCTGCCGACCCGCGATTTCCTGGCCGAGCTGACCCGCGAGGTCTACAAGATCGGCGCGCGCTCGCTGCCGATCATCGCCGTGGGTGGCGCCTTCGTCGGCCTGGTGCTGACCCTGCAGGGCTACCGCACGCTGACCACCTTCGGCGCGGCCGATGCGCTGTCCACCCTGCTGGGCCTGTCGCTGTACCGCGAGCTGGCGCCGGTGCTGACCGCGCTGCTGTTCATCGGCCGCGCCGGCAGCTCGATCGCCGCCGAGCTGGGCCTGATGCGCGCCACCGACCAGATCAAGGCGCTGGAGCTGATGGCCATCGATCCGATCGCCAAGGCGGTGGCGCCACGCTTCTGGGCGGCGGTGCTGACCGTGCCGCTGCTGACCGGCATCTTCTGCTCGCTGGCCATCGCCGGCGGCTGGTTCGAAGCGGTGCACATCCTGGGCCAGGACAACGGCACGTTCTGGTCGGGGCTGCGCGGCAGTGTCGATTTCTGGGACGACTTCGTCGTGGCCCTGCTCAAGTCGGCGATCTTCGGCGGCACCGCGGCGCTGGTGGCGGCCTACGTGGGCTTCCACGCCGAGCCGACCATCGAAGGCACCTCGGTGGCCACCACCCGCGCGGTGGTCAACGCCTCGCTGCTGGTGCTGATGTTCAATTTCGTGCTGTCGGCGCTGCTGTTTCAATAGCGCGAGTCCCTCGCAAAAACCTGCACGTCCATCTGCAGGATCAAACGAACAACCCGCTTCGCGCTGCGAAGCATCTGCTGGATCAGGAGTGAGATAACCAATGGCCATCCGTGGACCCAGACTTGAATTTTCCGTCGGCGCCTTCCTGCTGCTGGCGCTGGCCTCGCTGCTGGTGCTGGCGGTGGCCTCGACCAACCAGCGCTTCGGCCTGGGCGGCGGCGACTACGTGCTGAAGGCGCGTTTCAGCCAGATCGGCCAGCTGCGCGCGCAGGCGCCAGTGAAGGTCGGCGGGGTGACCATCGGCCAAGTGGCTGATATTCAGCTCGATCCGGTTAAATACGATTCCATCGTCACCCTGGCGCTGGACAGCAAGTTCAAGGATCTGCCCGCCGATACCTCGGCCGGTATTTTCACCAGCGGCCTGCTGGGCGAAAGCTATATCGGCCTGCAGCCGGGCGGTGATCCGGACGTGCTCAAGTCCGGCGACGAGATCGTCTTCACCCAGCCGGCGGTGGACCTGATCCAGCTGGTCGGCAAATACATGTTCAGTGGCGGCGGGACGACCGCCGGCGACAACGACTCCACCGGCGCCGACGCGCCTGCAACGGAACCGCAACAATGAAAGTGAAACTGCTGACCGCCCTTCTCGCTTCGGCCCTGCTGGCCAGCGCACCGTCGCTGCTGATGGCGCAGGCGCGTCCGGCCGCCACCGCCGCCCAGCCCAGCGCCGCCGGCCGTACCGTGCTGGACGCGAGCACCCGCATCCTCACCACGCTGGAAACGCGGCGCAGCGAGTTCCGCACCAACCCGGCGGCGCTGCGCAGCTTCATCGATGGCGAGCTGAGCCGCGGTTTCGACCGTGACTACGCCGCGCGGCTGGTGCTGGGCGTACATGGCCGCGGCGCCGCCGATGCCGATGTGAAGCTGTTCGCCGATGCAATGGCCGACAACCTGATGGCGCGCTACGGCTCGACCCTGCTGGATATCCAGGGCAAGCCCAGCTTCCGCTACAAGAGCGAAACCGCGCTGCCGGGCGGCCGCGGCGTCAAGGTCTCCACCGAGCTGGTGCGCGCCGGCAGCGAGCCGACCCCGGTCGAATACCTGATGCGCAACGTCAACGGCCAGTGGAAGATCTTCGACGTGATGATCGAAGGCATCTCCTACGTGCAGACCTTCAAGAACCAGTTCGACACCCCGCTGCGGCAGAAGTCGATCAAGCAGGTCGCCGCCGATCTGCGCAGCGGCAACATGCAGCCCGCGACAGGACCGACTCCCCGTGGCAAGTGACGCCACCTGCCGCATCGAGAATGGCACGCTGCACCTGGCGGGCGCGCTCGACCGCGCCGCGGTGGTGGAGCTGTGGCCCCAGCTGGCGCGCGCGCTGGGCCCGCTGCGCCAGCTGGATCTGCAAGCGGTGGAACGCGTCGACAGCGCCGGGCTGGCGCTGCTGGGCGAGATCGCCGCGCGCCTGCGCGCCAACGGCGGAGGTGCCATAACCGGCACGCCGCCCGGACTGGACGAACTGCGCGCCGCCTACCGGCTGCTGCCGGACCTGGATTTCAACGCCTCCCCGGCTGGACGCTGATATGAGCCTGTTACGCACACTCCCCCTGCTGGCCTGCGTGGCCGTGCTTGCCGCCTGTGCCGGCAAACCGGTCCGCGATGCCGGACCGGCAGACCGCCTGGTCTCCCCGGCGGCGACCCCGGAGGTCGCGATCGTGCCGGTACCCGGCGCGCAGACCGCAGACACCGCACCGGCGTCGCCCGCTCCCGCCCCCTCCCCGGTGGTGGCGGACACCGGTACCGGCCAGACCGCCGCCCCTACCGATGCCGAGGACGATTTCGCGGCGCTGTACGGTGGTCCTGCTCCCGGTGCGCCGGCCGAGTCCGGGGCGGGCGGCAACGCCCGCTCCAGCTACGACCCGTGGGAGAAGTACAACCGCAAGGTGCACCACTTCAACATGGTGGTGGACCGTGCGGTGGCGCGGCCGATCGCCACCGCCTACGTCAACGTGGTGCCCCGTTTCGCGCGCACCGGCGTGACCAATTTCTTCAGCAACCTGCGCTCGCCGCTGACCCTGGTCAACCAGCTGCTGCAGGGTCACCCGGACGATGCCTGGGACACGCTGGGCCGCTTCTTGATGAACTCCACGTTCGGCATCGGCGGTCTGTTCGATCCGGCCAGCAAGGCGATGGTGCCGCGCCGCAGCGAGGATTTCGGCCAGACCCTGGGGGCCTGGGGCTGGCGTGGCTCACGCTATGTGGAGCTGCCGTTCTTCGGTCCGCGCACCGTGCGCGACGTGTTCGGCATGGCCGGCGATATTCCCCTCTCACCGGTGCGCACGATCGAGTCGGACAAGGTCCGCATCGGCCTGCAGGGCCTGCAGCTGGTGGACATGCGCGTGCAGTTGATGGCGGTGGACGCGCTGCGCGATACCGCGGTGGACGAGTACGCCCTTACCCGCGATGCGTGGCTGCAACGCCGCAACTACCAGATCGAGAAGGATCTGCGTGGTGCCCGGCAGCGCGATGACGAAGAGCAGCCGACCATCCCGGTCGACGCCATGCCGATGCCCGACTGGGGCAACTGACCGGCAACGCCAGAACAAAAAAGCCCGGTATTCCCGGGCTTTTTTTGTGCTTTTTGCCGAAGCCGCGGCCTGATCAGGCCGCCAGGGCCGCGTCGATGGCCTGGCGCAGGCCGGCATCATCGGCGGCGGTATCCGGCGCGAAGCGGCCGATCACCTTGCCGTCCTTGCCGATCAGGAACTTCTCGAAGTTCCACAGGATGCCCGGTGCCGGATTGGGTTCGATATTGAAGCCGAGCAGCTTCTCGCGCATCGGGCCTTCGCCGGTCGCCACCGGCTGGGCCGCGATGAGCTGACGGTACAGCGGATGCACGTCGGCACCGGCGACGTTGATCTTGGCGAACATCGGAAAACTCACGTCATAGGTCAGCGCGCAGAACTGCTTGATCTCCTCCTCGCTGCCCGGCTCCTGCCCGTTGAAGTTGTTGGCCGGGAAACCCAGCACTTCCAGTCCGGCGTCCTTCTTTTCGCGATAGAGCTTTTCCAGGCCTTCGTACTGCGGGGTCAGGCCGCACTTGGAGGCGGTATTGACCACCAGCAGCACCTTGCCGCGGTAGTCGCCCAGCGAGGCCGGAGCGCCGTCGATGGTGGTCAGCGGGATGTCATACACGGAAGCGGTCATAGCGGTTCCTGATCGGGAGGGGAGCGCAAGCATAGATCGGCAACCGGTCCGTTGCGTGCCGCTGGTATCAACACTCTGTTTTTCATTTTCATCACCGCCGCCCCCGGATGGCCCGGGCCGCCTCAATGTGACCGGGCTGTGCACAACAGCTACTCAGTCAGCAGATTGGTCGGCATCGTCAGCCAGACTGCGGATGGTGTCTGGCTGCAGTTCCGGTGGCAGTGCCTTCTTGGCCTTGGCGCCCAGTTCGGCCAGGCGCCGTGCGCGGTTGGACAGTGATTGCGGAGAATCGGTGAGCCGGTTGCGTGCCTTGGCGAAGGACTGATTGGCCTCGTCCAGTTTTTTGCCCACCGCGTCGAAATCGGCCAGGAAGGCGACCATCGCATCCAACACCTTGCCGCCGGTATCGCTGATTTCCAGTGCCTGCCGCTGGACCTTGTCGCGCGTCCACAGGCGTTCGGTTACCCGCAGCAGCGCCATCAAGGTGTTGGGTGAAGCAAACACCACACGGCGGTCGAAGGCGAAGGATTGCAGATCCATATCCGCACCCAGTGCCGCAGACAGCGCGCCCTCGATCGGAACGAAGGCGATGGTCACATCCAGCGCATCACCGCCCAGCGCCTTGGGGTAGTTCTTGTCGCCCAGATCCTTGACGTGCTGGCGCAGCGCCACGGCGTGGCGACGCAACGCATCTTCCTGCTGCTCCGGAGAGCCTGAGTTCATCGCTTCCTGCCATGCGATCAGGTTGACCTTGCTGTCGATCACGACACTGCGCTGGTCCGGAAAACGCACCACCACGTCCGGGCGCAAGCTGTCGCCATCGTCATTGGTGACGTGGGCTTGCCGCTCGTAGTGCACGCCTTCTTCCAGTCCAGAACCACGCAGCACGTTGTCGAGCATCAGCTCGCCCCAGTCGCCGCGTACCTTTGCGCTGCCCTTGAGCGCGCTGGTGAGCGCGGCGGCCTGCTGCGCCATGTCCTGGTTCAGGGTCTTGAGCTCGCCCACCGCACCGAGCAGGCTGGCGCGTTCACGGGCTTCGTCGTTGTACAGCGTGTCCACACGCTGGCGGAATTCGCTGAGTTTTTCCGAGAACGGCTTGAGCATGGATTCAAGGTCAACGCGCGATTGTCCCGTGGCCACACGCACGTTCTTTTCAAACTGCTGACCGCGCTCCTCGAACACCTTGCCGGCCAGTTCAGTGAACGCGCTGGAGAGGTTTTCCTTTGCCGAACCCACCCAGCTACGCAGTTCCTCCTGTGCCTGGCGCGCATGCAGCAGCTCGGCATGCAGGCGCGAGTTTTCGGTTTGTACTTTCTGCAGCACATCGCGCTGCCGCTCCGCAGCGGCCATAAGCTCCGCGCTTTGGCCACGTGCATCAGCAAGCGCCTGATCGCGCTCGAACAACTTGGCCTCCAGCTCCGCCACCGTCGCCGCTTCGCGCTCGATGCGTTGGCTCAACACCGACAGCGAGCGTTGCTGCTCGGCCTGTTGGCTGCGTTCGTGATCAAGCTCTGCGACCAACGACTCCAGGCGGCCCCGCAGCTGCCCCGCTTCCACCGCGGCGGCGGTCGTGCGTTGGCGTTGGCCATCCAGTTCGCGATTGAGTGCCTCCGTTTGTCCCGCACCGCCAGTACGACGGAACAGGAACACCAGAAGGACGATGACGGCGACCAGCAGGCTGGCCAGGATCAGAGTTTCAGTATGCATGGCGGAAAGTGTAGCCATCCCGGTCTCAGCAGCTGCGCCGCATCTGCGATCATGTACGCCCCCAGCCGTTGTCCCCCGCCATGAAGCCGCTGTCGCTGCTGTTGTCCCGCCTGTTGGCCATGCGGCCGTTCACCGCCACCGCGCCGGTTCCGGGTGGCTACTGGCGCACGGGCAAGCTGGACATCACCGGCGACCGCGACCGCCTGCCGGCGCTGGTCGACGCGCTCGAGCAGCGTCTGGCCCAGCAGCGCGCGCGCTGAGCCCGGAGTCCCCCCATGCCGTGGATGGGTATCAACGATCTGGGCACCTTCGTGGTGGCCGTCATCCTGTTTCTGATGCTGCCGGGCCCGGGCACCTTCACCCTGCTCACCGCCACCGCGCGCGGCGGTGTGCGTGCCGGCTATGCGACGCTGGCCGGGCTGATGCTCGGTGACCAGATCCTGATCGCGATCGCCGCCACCGGCGTGGCCGCGCTGCTGCAGGCCCACCCGCTGCTGTTCGCCGGCCTGCGCTATGTCGGTGCCGGCTATCTGGTGTGGGTCGGCGCCCAACTGCTGCGCGAGCCGGCCACCCCCGATAGCGCCAGCCCGGCCCAACACGGCCGCCGCTGGTTCCGCCAGGCGCTCCTGGTCGGCGTGCTGAACCCGAAGGCGATCCTGTTCTACATGGCGTTCTTCCCGCTGTTCATCGACCCGGCGCGGCAGCGCGGCGCCCTGACGCTGGCAACCATGGCGCTGCTGATCGCGCTGCTGAGCATCGGCTGGTGCTCGGTGCTGATCTTCGGCGGCCAGTTCATCGCCCGGCGGCTGGCCGGCTACCCGCGGGTGGGCGTGTGGCTGCGCCGCGCGGTCGGCGTATGCTTGATCGGGTTCGGGGTGCGGCTGGGTCTGGAAGGCTGAAACGCTCCGGCGCTGCGGAGGTCGGCATGCTCATCCATTGCAAACGCGCCTATGAACCGGCCACGGCCGACGACGGCCAGCGCTTCCTGGTCGACCGCCTGTGGCCGCGCGGGGTCAGCCGCGAACGGCTGCAGGCGACCTGGCTGAAGGAGGTCGCGCCCAGCGACGGACTGCGCCAGTGGTTCGACCACCGCGCCGAGCGTTGGGATGCGTTCCGCCGGCGCTACTGGCAGGAACTGGCCGCGCAGCCACAGCGGCTGGCACCGCTGCGCGATGCGCTCGATGCCGGCCCGGTGACGCTGGTGTTCGGCGCACGCGATGAGCAGCACAACCAGGCGGTGGCACTGCGCCACTACCTGCTGGCCCACCCGCGCCGAAGCACCTGACGGCCCCGTGTTTTTTTGTGCCGGTTCCGTCACCTGACCGCGCCCTGGACGTACAACCCCGTGGATCGGCGGGTTTTTCTGGCTTTGCTGCACTGCGTTCGCCCACACTCGCCCCCTTTCCCGAATCACCACGAACCGTGAGGTCCGCATGCAGTCCTGGCTCCGGCGCAAATCCATCGACCAGCTCACCGAACACGAGGAAGGCCGCCGGCTGATTCCCTCGCTGAGTTGGCCCCATCTGATCGCGCTGGGCATTGGCGCCATCGTCGGCACCGGTATCTACACGCTGATCGGCGTGGGCGCCGACAAGGCCGGCCCGGCGGTGCTGCTGTCGTTCATCATCGCCGGGGTGATCTGCGCCTGCGCGGCGCTGGCCTATGCCGAGCTGTCGACGATGATGCCGGCCGCCGGCAGCGCCTACACCTACAGCTACAGCGCGCTGGGCGAGACCATCGCCTGGGTGGTGGGCTGGAGCCTGATCCTGGAGTACTCGCTGGTGGTCAGCACCGTGGCGGTGGGCTGGTCGGGCTACTTCGTCGGCTTCCTGGAATGGCTGCACAGCTCCTTCGGCTGGAACGTGGTGCTGCCGCAGGCGCTGGCCGCCGGCCCGCACGTGGAAGGCGGCTTCCTCAACGTCCCGGCGATCGTGATCACCTTCCTGGTGGCCGGCATGCTGATGGCCGGTACCAAGGAAAGCGCCACGCTCAACGCGGTACTGGTGGTGCTCAAGCTGATCGCGCTGGCGGTGTTCGTGGCCGTGGCGCTGCCGGCGTTCAACGTCGAGAACCTGCAGCCGTTCATGCCCTACGGCTTCCCCAAGTCGCTCGGCCCGGATGGCGTCGAACGCGGGGTGATGGCGGCGGCGGCGATCATCTTCTTCGCCTTCTACGGCTTCGATGCGATCT
Source organism: Stenotrophomonas pictorum JCM 9942 (assembly GCF_001431585.1). Classification (NCBI taxonomy): domain Bacteria; kingdom Pseudomonadati; phylum Pseudomonadota; class Gammaproteobacteria; order Lysobacterales; family Lysobacteraceae; genus Stenotrophomonas; species Stenotrophomonas pictorum. The sequence goes on from NZ_LLXS01000026.1 coordinate 32,220, forward strand.
CCACCGCGGCCGAGGAAACCAAGAATCCCAGGCGCGACCTGTCCATCGGCATCATCGGCTCGATGGTCGGCTGCACCATCATCTACCTGCTGGTGGCGCTGGCCGCGGTCGGCGCGATGAGCTACACGGTGTTCGGCAAGAGCGCCGAGCCGCTGGCGCTGATCATGCGCGAACTGGGCCACGGCACCGCCGCGCTGGTGATCGGCATCGTCGCCATCATCGCCCTGCCGACGGTGCTGCTGGCGTTCTTCTACGGCCAGAGCCGCATCTTCTTCGTGATGTCGCGTGACGGCCTGCTGCCGCGCAGTCTGTCGCTGGTGAACAAGCGTACCGGCACCCCGGTCACCATCACCCTGTTCACCGCGGTGCTGGTGGCCGCGCTGGCCGGTGTGGCGCGCCTGGACGAGATCGCCGCGCTGGCCAATGCCGGCACCCTGGCCGCGTTCACCGCGGTGGGGTTGTGCTTGCTGGTGCTGCGCCGGCGCGAGCCGGGCCGCGAGCGCAAGTTCCGTGCGCCGCTGGCGTGGCTCATCGGCCCGGTCGCGATCGCCGGCTGCGTCTACCTGTTCTTCAGCCTGCCCACCCGCACCCAGCTGTGGTTCCTGGCGTGGAACGCGATCGGCCTGGTGGTCTATGCGCTGTACAGCCGCCGCAATGCGGTGCTGGGCAAGCAGTAATCCACAGCCTGTTTGTGGATAAATAGAAAGGCGGGCCATTGGCCCGCCTTTTTCGTTGTCGCGACCTGGCCGCGGGAACCGATATCTCCATGCCGCTGTGGATAACCGCAGCCGCGACCGAAGCCCTGCACAGCGCGCGACCAGACCGGCAGAGGCCTTGTCCACGGCCGGTTGTGGATAACCCCCGGCGGCCCGCCGTGCCCGCGGCTCAGGGTGTGGCGTGCGTGGCCGCGTACTCCTGCGCCTGGCGCATCACCCGCAGCACGTTGCCGCTCCAGATGTTGGCGATCTGCGCCTCGCTCAGGCCCCGACGCTGCATCCAGGCGGTGATCTTGGGCAGGTCGGCGGCGTCTTCCATGCCGGTCACGCCGCCGCCGCCGTCCCAGTCCATGCCGATGCCGACATGGTCCGGGCCGACCACGTCCAGCATGTGGCCAAAGTGCGCGAAGAAATCCTCCAGCGTGGCTTTGCGCTGTGGATATTTCTGGTCGAGCTCGGCCATCGCCTTGCGCAGTTCCACGCCCTTGGCCATGGTCATGTGCTCCCAGCCGCCCAGGCGCTTTTCCAGTTCTTCCTCGGCCTGCTTGCGCTCGGCACTCTTGGTCTCGTCGACCAGGTAGCCGCCATAGGCATTGGCCTGGATCACCCCGCCCTTGGCCGCCAGCTGGCGCAGGCGCGCGTCATCGAGATTGCGCGGGTGGTGGTAGATCGCCTTGGCCGAGCTGTGCGAAAGGATGAACGGCACCGGCATCATCGCGATCAGGTCATCGAACACCGCATCGGAGGCGTGCGACTGGTCGATCACGATGCCCAGCTTCACCGCCTCGTTGACCAGCGCCTTGCCGGCCGGGCTCAGGCCCTTCCACTCGGCGCCCTTGGGATCGGTGGCCGAATCGGCGAACTCGTTGTTGGCAAAATGCACCGTGGACAGCAGGCGCAGGCCGGCCTTGTGGTAGTAGCTGAGCAAGCTGGGGTCGGCCACCAGCGGGCTGGCGTTTTCCATGCTGATATAGACCACGCGCTTGCCGGCGGCCTTGATCTTCGCCGCATCATCGGCGCTCAACGCCAGCTGGAACGTGTCCGGATTGGCGGCCAGCATTTCGTGGATCTGCAAGATCCGCTGCAGGCCGTGGTCGCGCTCGGCCAGGTGCGCGGCGCGGCTGCGGTCGCCCTGGTCGGTATAGATGGCGAAGAAACCGCCATCGAGCGCCCCCTCGACCATGCGCGGGTAGTCCACCTGCGACAGCGCGTTGTGGTCATGGCGCCGCATGATGTTGAAATCGGCCCGGGCGAAGTTGGCCGGGGTGTCCAGATGCGAATCCAGGGTCAGCAGCGTGCGCTGCAAGGTGCTGGCCTTGGCCAGTTCGGCGGCGCTGAACTCCACGGCCGACGCCGCCAGCGGAACGCACAGCGACAGGGATACCAGCAGGGACAGCGGACGCAGCATCATCAGGCCTCACCTTCGACGGAAAGGCCCGACCATAGCGCCGCAGGGCCGCCGCCGGCCAGTGACGGACGGCATGCCTGGCGCCGGGAAAGCACGCCGCCGTCGCCCTATCGCACCGTAGAACGACCCCGCCTTGATCGCACCGCGGCTGATTGCCACGCGCCGGCGCCTTCGGCCACCGGGACGGCAGGCCCCGCGATGTGGCCACGGCCGCGACTTTGCCGGTCAACAGGGAATTTCATCCACAAGCGGGTGTGGATAACAAAAAGGCGAGCCGAGGGCCCGCCTTTTCGGCTGTGGCCGCTGCCACGGGCAACGGCCGTGCTGCAGCGTCAGTCCAGCACGCGGCAGAACACCGCCTTGAGGTAACGCGATTCCTGCACGTGGGCCATGAACGGATGGTCCGGGCCGGCACCGGCCACCTTCAGGATCTGGATGGTGCGACCGGAGAAGTACGAGGCACGGCGCAGCATGTCCAGGAACTCCTGCTCGCCGACCAGGCCGGTGCAGGAGAACGTGGCGAACAGGCCGCCGGGCTTGACCACGCCCAGCGCCAGCTTGTTCATGTCCAGGTACTTCTTCAGCGCGGTGATCACCTGGTCGCGGTCGCGGGTCATCTTGGCCGGGTCCAGGATCACCACGTCGTACTGGTCGCCGCGGTTGGCCGCATCACGCAGCCACGGGAAGATATCGGCCTGCACGAACCGGGGCTTGGCGTTGTTCAACCGCGCATTGCCCTTGGCGATCTGGATCACGTCCTGGTCGATGTCCACGCCCAGCACTTCACTGGCGCCACGGGCGGCGGCATACACCGCAAAGCCGCCGGTGTTGCAGCACAGGTCCAGCACCGACTTGCCTTCGACCTGCTGGCTCAACCACTGCCGGTTCTCGCGCTGGTCGGCGAAGAAACCGGTCTTGTGCGCGCCGGCCGGGTCGGCGCGGAACTTGATGCCGTACTCGGTGATCACCGCCGGTTCGGTGGTGGTATTGCCGTGGAAATCGAAGCTTTCCTGCTTCTGCACGTGCTCGTCGGCGAAGCTGTGGAAACGGCAGCCCGGGAACTGCTCGCGCAGCGCCTCGTAGATCCACTCACGGTGGCGGAACATGCCGGCGGCGAAGAACTCGACCACGATCAGGTCGTCATAGCGGTCCACCACCAGCCCGGACAGACCATCGCCTTCGCTGTGGACAACCCGCCAGGCGTTGGTGGTGTCATCGAGCTTGAGCACGTCCCGGCGCAGCGACACGGCCGCGGCGATCTTGCGCGCGAACCAGGCCTGGTCCACCGCCACGTCCGGATGGGTTTCCAGGATGCGCACGGCGATGCGCGAGTGGCCGTTGTAGAAACCACGACCGATCCACTCCCCGTCCACGCCGACCACGTCGACGATGGTGCCCGACTTGGGCTTGACGGCAGGCTTTTCGACCAGCTTCTGGAAAATCCACGGGTGGCTGGAGCGCCACGCGTTCTTCAGGCGTACGACGGGAAGTGGGGTATTCATGGCGCTATTGTAGCCGCGCACCGGCCCCTGCCCGTCACGTATTCATTGACTGCAACGCCTGCAGGCCGCAGTATCTGGCGCAGAAGGGGAGTAGCTCCCAGACGTTGTCGCCGTCAGTTCGAGCCGCAAGGTTCCGGTGCAACGGCAGTTCCAATCACCGGAACTGTGAGCAAGACCTTCGCCGCATTGGCGAAGCTCTGTCCCGGTCTCCCTTCGATTCCGCGTCCAGCTCTTGGCCTGTGTGGTCCAAAGAACCCTCTTATGACCGGAATTTTCCATGATCCAGACAATCGGTAATCCCTGGCTGTGGGGCGGCTTCATCGCCGTCGTCATCGCCGCCCTGCTGATCGACCTGGTGCTGATGCGCCACGGCGGTCCGCACAAGGTCACGTTCAAAGAAGCCCTGCTGTGGTCGCTGGGCTGGGTGGCGCTGGCCTTGGCCTTCAACGCCGGCCTCTGGTACTACCTGAACGAAACCGCCGGCGCGGCGGTGGCCAATGAAGTGGGCCTGCAGTTCCTGACCGGCTACCTGATCGAAAAAGCCCTGGCGGTGGACAACATCTTCGTGTTCCTGCTGATCATGGGCTACTTCGCGGTACCCGAGACGGCGCGGCAACGCGTATTGATCATCGGCATCCTGGGTGCCATCGCGCTCCGTACGGTGATGATCTTCGCCGGCACCGTGCTGGTGAACCAGTTCCACTGGCTGCTGTACGTGTTCGGCGCGTTCCTGCTGTTCACCGGCTGGAAGATGTGGTTCGCCGCCGGCCAGGAACCCAGCCTGGATGACAACCCGGTGCTGAAGTTCATGCGCAAGCACCTGCGCATCACCCACGAGTACAACGGCAACCGGCTGATGGCCGAGAAGAACGGCGTGCGCTGGTTCACCCCGATGTTCGTGGTACTGATCCTGATCGCGGTGACCGACGTGATCTTCGCGGTGGACTCGATCCCGGCGATCTTCGCCATCACCACCGACCCGTTCATCGTGCTGACCTCCAACGTGTTCGCGGTGCTGGGCCTGCGCGCGATGTTCTTCCTGCTGGCCGGCATGGCCGACCGCTTCCACCTGCTGCCGTACGGGCTGGCGGTGATCCTGGCCTTCATCGGTACCAAGATGCTGCTGATCGACATCTTCAAGATCCCGGTGCCGGTGTCGCTGGGCGTGGTCGCCGCGATCCTGGTCACCACGGTGATCCTGAGCCTGAAGATCCCGGCCAAGCACAAGCACGGCTGATCCGCCTTGCCGGCGGCGGGATTGTCCTGTCGCCGGCACACCGGTTCCCACCCGCGGCGCCCTTGCAATCGGCGGGGCTGCCGCAAGGTCTGAGGTCATGGATACGCCTACCGCGCCTGACGCCGGCGACAACCCGGCCACCCACGACCGCCGCCGCGTGCTGCGCGCTTTCAACCTGAGCCTGGGTTTCGTGCTGCTGCTGGTGGTGATGTTCACCGTGCAGCGCAGTGGCTGGGACTGGCGGCCGTGGTCGGTCGCCCCGCTGGACAGCCATGGCCTGCTGGGCCTGCTTGGCGCGCCGCTGCTGCACGGCTCGATCGAGCACCTGGGCGCCAATGCGGTGGCCCTGCTGATCCTGGGCACGCTGGCCGGCAGCGTTTATCCACAGGCCACCGTGCGCGCGCTGCCGCTGCTGTGGGCAGGTTCCGGGCTGGGCGCCTGGCTGCTGGGCGATATCGGCAGCCACCATCTGGGCGCCAGCGGCGTCACCCACGGCCTGATGTTCCTGGTGTTCGTGCTGGGCCTGTTGCGCCGCGACCGCCCGGCCATTGCCGCCAGCCTGATCGGCTTTTTGTTCTACGGCAGCATGCTGATCACCATCCTGCCGCACGAGCCGGGGGTGTCCTGGCAGTCCCATATGGGCGGCGCCGCGGCCGGGGTGATCGCCGCGCTGCTGTTCCGCAACGCCGACCCGCGCGCACCGCGCAAGCGCTACAGCTGGGAGGACGAGGAAGAAGAAGCCCTGGCCGAGGACGCTGTGCTCGACCACGAACTGGAACAGCGCGCGCCGCACGACGTGCCGGTGTTGTGGCAGCCGCGCCAGGGCCGCGACTACGAGGTGGTGGTGCCGTTGCGCCGCCGCGATCCGGACCAGCCTCCACGCGAGTGAGCCCCGCGCCGCCGCGCCGAGGCCGGCCGGTTGGGTTACGGCGAGGCAGGTGCCACGCCGTCGCCATCGACCGCGCGCCGGCCCAGTGCCGGATCGTCGGTGAACAGCGCATCGACACCCGCCTGCAGGTAGCCACGCATCTCCGCCACCGCGCCATCGGGATTGCGCGCGTTGGCGTCACCGGCGCGCAACGCCGGCGGCAGGAACGGGTTCTCCGGGCGGAAACTGTAGGCCACCACCTGCAAACCGGCCGCATGCGCATCGGCAATCAGCGCCGTGGGAGCACCCGGCCGCCCCTGGTCATCCCATGGCCGCAGCGCGCGCCGCTCCACGCCAATGGCCTCGGCGTACTGGGCGATTTCCCGCAATCCCTCCGCGGTACCCATCTGTGCATAAGTCAGTGCGCCTCCGGCCAGTGCGATATCGGCCGGCTGCTGCCCGGGCGCGCCGATCAGCTGCAGCAGGCGGATGTTGGAGGCATCTCCCAGCTGCGCGCGCAGCGCGCGCAGGTTGGCCACCTCAAAGGACTGGATCAGCACCGGCGCGACGTTGGTATAGGAGTCGGCGCGCAACGCGGTGAGCAGTTTTTCCTCCATCGGCAGGCCGATTCCGCGGAAATAGCTGCCGTGCTTGATCTCCGGCACCAGCCCGATGCCGCGGTTCGCCCGCGCGGCCTGCTGGACCAGGAAGGCGATGATCTCCTCCAGCGTGGCGATCCGGAACTGGTCATCGAACGCGGTGCCACGGATCTGCGGCAGGCGCTCGCGCACGTACAGGGTCTTGAGCTCGGCGGCGGTGAAGTCCTCGCTGAACCAGCCGTCCACCCTCTGCCCGTCGATCCACTTGACGGTGCGGCGATCGGCGAACTCCGGCCGCGTGGCGACATCGGTGGTGCTGCCGATCTCGTTCTCATGCCGCGCCACCAGCACCCCGTCGCGGGTCATCACCAGATCCGGTTCGATGTAGTCCGCGCCATCGGCGATGGCCTGTGCATAACTGGCCAGGGTGTGTTCGGGCAGCAGGGCGCTGGCGCCGCGATGCGCATAGACCTGGGCGTGTGGATAAGCCGGAGTGGCAGCGGTTTCCATCACCCAGCAGCATGCCATGCCCGCCACCACTGTCATCACCCTCGACCACCTGGACACCGTTGCTCCTGTGGGCGCCACAACGCGCCCTGATCTGGAAAGGCGCGCAGTATCGTCGCGCTGGATGACATGCATAAGAACGGCGGGCCGGCTCAGCACGCCGACCAGCGCCAGCCATCGGCATCGGCCTGCAGCCGCGCGCTGATGCCGATGGCCTGCAGCAGGGCCTCATCGTGCGAGACCACCACCAGGGTGCCGTGGTACTGGCACAGCACGGTTTCCAGCGCCGCCAACGCTTCCAGATCGAGGTGATTGCCCGGCTCATCGAGCAGCAGCAGCCGCGCAGGGGGATCGGCATAGAGCGCGCAGGCCAGCGCCGCGATCAGCCGCTGCCCGCCGCTAAGTAGCGCGGCCGGGCACTGCAGCTGTGTGGCATCCAGCCCCAGCAGGGCCAGACGGCTGCGCAACTCGGCCTCGTCCAGCAGTGGGTTGCAGGCCTGCAGCGCCGCCAGCGCGGTGCGACCGGGCGGCAGCACCTGCAGCTGCTGATCCAGCAGCGCCAGCGGCACCGATATCTGCACGTTGCCGTGCAACGGCGCCAGCTGCCCGGCGAGCACCTTCAACAAGGTCGATTTGCCCGCGCCATTGCAGCCACTGATCGCCAGCCGCTCGCCGCGACGCAGTGCGAAATCCAGATCGCGTAGCGGCGCTGCCACATGCGGCAGCTGCACCTGCTCAAAACGGGCGACCCACGGCGGCGCGGCGGCGTCGACGACCGGCGCCAGCAGCACCGGCGCGGCCGGCTCGCCCAGCGCGCGCGCCTGCTGCAGGTTGTCCTGCAGCTGCTGCTGACGCAGCTGCAACTGCTGGTGTGCCTTGCCGGCGCTGGCCTGGGCGCGCTGGCGCTGCCCGCCAAGCAGGATCGGCGCCTGATTGGCACTGGCCGCGGCCCGGCTTCCGCGCGCGTGGCGTTGCTCCAGCCGTTGCCGTTGCTGCTGCAGCGCCTGCTCGCCCTTGCGCCGTTCCTGCCGGCGTTGCTGCTGCAGCGCGTGGATTGCGGCCCGTTCGGCGGTGCGGGCCTGTGCATAACTTTCATGGTTGCCGCCGTAGCTGCGCAGCCCCTGCGCCGACAGTTCCAGCACCCGTTCCACACCGTGCAGCAGCGGGCGGTCGTGACTGACCAGCAGCATCCCCTTGCCACGCGCCTGCAGCTGCCGGGCCAGCCATTGCCGGCCAGCGCGGTCCAGGTGATTGCTCGGCTCATCGAGGATCAGCAGTGCGGCCGGTTGCAACAATGCGCCAGCCAACGCCACCCGCATGCGCTGACCGCCGCTGAGCGTATCCACCGGGGTATCGGCATCCACGCCTTCCAGCCCGGCCTGCGCCAAGGCGTGCTGCAAGGTCTCGCGCAGGCTCCACTGCTCGCCCACCCGCTCGAAATCGGCAGGGGTGATGCTGCCCTGCTCGATCCGGCGCAGCGCCTGCAGGACGTTATCCACAGCCGCCAGTTCGGCGACGCGCTGTCCGGGGACGGGCTGGATCTGCTGCGGCAGGTAGTGCACCTGACCGATACGTCGGATCTGCCCGGCGCTGGGCATCCGCCGCCCTGCCAGCAGTTGCGCCAGTACGGATTTGCCCACGCCGTTGCGCCCGACCAGCGCGGTCGGCCGGGCATCGAGGTGAAGGCTGAGATCGGAGAAAAGGCAGCGCCCATCGGGCGTGTGCCAACTGACGCCATCCAGCGTCACGGATACAGAACAGGTCATGCAGGTTTCCATCGATGCCCGAAGTACCCGGCCGCCAGCGGCAGCAGGGACGGAAAGGGACCGTCATCACGACGGGGGCATCAATGGCGCATTGGACCGCACTCCGACATACGGGGGTATCCCGCAACGGCCCACAGGCTAGCGGCCGCCAGCCGAACCTGCCAGTAACAGCGCAGCACCCACCGGCACTGCGCCACCGGAATCAGCAGCGGCGGTGGTTCACGCGGTGGCGGCTGCCGGGTGATAGGCGGCACACAGCTTGTTCCCGGCCGGATCCCGCAGATAGGCCAGATACAGCGGCCCGAACGGTGTCTGCCGCAGGCCCGGCGGATCTTCAATGCTGGTACCGCCATGATCGACGCCCGCGGCATGCCACGCGTCCACGTCTCCGGGGCTGCCACAGGTGAAACCGATGGTGCCGCCATTGGCAGGCGTTGCCGGCTCGCCGTTGCGCGGATGCCCCACGATCAGCAGCGCGCCCTGATGGCGGTAGACCACGTTGCCCTTGGGGTCGATTAAACCGGGCTTTCCGCCGAGTGCGGCCAGCACGGCGTCATAGAACCGCCTGGAGGCGGTGATGTCATTGGCACCCACCACGATGTGCGAAAACATGTGTTGCTCCTGCCGATTGTGCGGCGCGGACCATCGCCGCCGCGGTTATTTGCCGATACAGAAACTGGAGAAGATCTTCCCCAGCAGGTCGTCGGCGGTCATCCGGCCGGTGATCTCGCCGAGGGCATCGTGCGCCAGCCGCAGTTCCTCGGCCGCCAGTTCCAGCTGATCAAAGCGCAACTGCTCGGCGGCGATCTCCAGATGCTCGGCCGCACGCGCGATCGCCTCGACATGGCGCAGGCGCGCGGAGAATTCGCCCTGCTGGCCCTCGCCCGCGCCCTCGCTGGCGATCTCGCGCAGGCGCGCGTGCAGCTGTTCCAGCCCCTGGCCACTGGCCGCCGACAGCGCGATGCGGTCGGCGCCCAGCTCCTGCGGCCATTGCGGCAGCAGATCGCACTTGTTGTGGATCCACAGCTGGCGCGCCGCCTGTGTGGCGGCATCGCCAATGGCAAGGCGCCCCGCTTCGGGGTCACGGGCATCCAGCACCACGATGGCCAGATCCGCGCGCTGCATTTCCGCGCGAGCGCGGCGCATGCCTTCGCGTTCGATGGCATCGCCGCCTTCGCGCAGACCGGCGGTGTCCACCAGTTCCAGCTCCAGCCCGTCGATGCGGATGGTCTCGCGCAGGGTATCGCGGGTGGTGCCGGCGATATCGGTGACGATCGCCCGTTCACTGCCGGCCAGCGCATTGAGCAGCGAACTCTTGCCGGCGTTGGGCGGGCCGATCAGCACCGCATGCAGGCCATCACGCAACTTGCGGCCGCGCTCGGCATCGATGCGCAGCTGGCCCAGCAGCGCGCGCGCCTGTTCCACGCCGGCCCGCACCTGCGCACCGCCCAGCGTATCGAGCGGTTCATCGGCGAAATCGATCGCCGCCTCCACATGGATCCGCAGCCGCACCAGTTGCTCGGCCACCTCGTCCACGCGTTGCGAGAACACGCCGTCGAGCGACCGGCGCGCAGCCCGCGCGGCGCGCACATCACCGGCGGCGATCAGATCGGCAATCGCCTCGGCCTGGGCCAGGTCGAGTTTTCCGTTGAGGAATGCCCGCTCGCTGAATTCACCGGCGCGGGCCTGGCGCGCGCCCAGTTCGATGCAGCGCGCCAGCAACTGGCGCAGCACCACCGGGCTGCCATGGCCCTGCAGCTCCACCACATCCTCGCCGGTGAAACTGCGCGGACCGGGGAAATACAGCGCGATGCCATCGTCGATCACCTCCCCGGCTGCATCGCGGAATCTGGCGTAATGCGCATGCCGCGGCTTGAGCGGTGGACACCCCAGGGCAGCGGCGAGGCGCAGCGACAGCGGGCCGGAGATGCGCAGCATGCCGACACCACCGGCGGCGGCGCCGCTGGCAATGGCGACAATGGTCTGGCCGGTGGACAGTTCATTCATGGCTTACAGCTTCTGCAGTTGGGCGCGGGCCTGGGCGGCGCCGCCGCCGGTGGGCTGCAGCTCCAGATAGGTGGTGTAGGCCTGCCGGGCCCTGGCGGTGTCGCCCAGATGGAAATAGGCATCGCCCAGGTTCAGATAGGCCACTGCCCGCGAGGGGTCGATCTTCAGCGTGTTCTCCAGCCAGCGCGCCGCCTCGGCGTAGCGCTGCTGGCGGTAGTAGACGAAGCCCAGGTTGTTGGCCGCCAGCGCGAAGTCCGGGCGCAGTTTCAGCGCTTCGGTGAACTGCGCCACCGCCTCGTCGTAGCGCTTCTCGCGGTACAACTGCAGGCCGCGGTCGTTGGCCTGCTGCGCGCGCTGGCGCTCGGACAACGGCACTGCCGCCGGCACTTGCAGCGTGCTGCGTCCCCCTTGCAGATCGGCCACTGTCACCGGGGCCTTGGCGTCGCCGCCGGGCCTGGTTTCCTGCACGGCTTCCACGCGACTGTTGAGCGCGATCGCATCGGCCGAGAGCTGGCGCGTGTCGGCGGTCAGGAATTCCTGGCTGTCGGGTAACTGGAACACGAATTCGCCGCCCTGCGAACCCGGCAGGCTGCCGAAGGCCGGGGTCTGCTTTGACACTGCCGACACCGCCGGCGCCACATACGCGGCCAGTTCGGTCCCGGTGATCAGACCATCACCATTGAGATCGCCCTTGCCGCCCAGCGCCTGCAGCAGCACCCAAGTGAACACCGAATGCCCGTTCGGGCCGCTGTCGGCCACCTGCTGGTCGGCACCACCGGCGGTGAGCATCTGCCGCGCGCTGCGACGGGCGTTCTCGCGCAGGAACGTCGAGGAACTGCCACCGCCACGGGACAGCCCCAGCCCGCTGTAGCAGGCATCCATCACGAACAGCACGTGCTTGGCCTGCAGGCTCTCGGCAATGTTCTGGATGTCGGTCATCGCAATGGCATCGGTGGCGAACTCGTTGGGATCCGAATCCACCGGGATGATGTAGCCCAGGTCGCGACCGGAGGCGAGCTGGCGGGTGGCGCCATGGCCGGCGAAGAACACGAACACGCGGTCGTTCTTGCCGGTGCGGTCATCGACCAGACGATCATGGAAGGCGGCCAGGATGTTGTTGCGCGTGGCCTGCTCGTTCTTCAGCACGATCACCTGCGACGACGGGAAACCGAACTGCCCGGTCAACGTATCGGCGATGGATTGCGCATCGCGCCCGGCGTATTCGAGCTTCGGCCATTTGGCGTACTCATCGATGCCGATGACGATCGCCCAGGATTTTCCGTAGCCGGTGGTGACCGTGGCCTCGTCGCGGGCGCCCTGCCGCGCACGGCTGACGGTGAAATCCCGGCCGTTCCAGCCGGCGAACTGGTAACCGTCGGCAATCAACCGGTCCAGGATCTGCGGCAAGGCTTTGACCGCGCGGTCGTGGATGTCATGGAACAGGATGATGCCCTTCTGCTCCTTGTGCACCTGCTCGAGCACGCGCTGCACGATCGATTCGGGCACCGGGTCGGCCCAGTCCATCGAATCGATGTTCCACATGATCGACTTCAGCCCCGCTTCGCCCAGCAGCTGCAGGCCTTCGGCGTTGCGCGCGCCATAGGGGAAGCGGAACAGCGGCGCGCGCCGGCTATCCACCCCCTTGAGCAGGGTATCGGTGGCCAGCACCTGTTCGCGCAGCGCATCACCACTGGTGCGCGAGAGCTGCGCGTGGGTCAGGCTGTGGTTGCCCACCGCATACCCCTGTTCCATCAGGTTGCGGCTGATACCGGCCATCGGTCCCAGCGCGACGCTGCCATCGGCCTGCACCGTGCCCAGGTTGCGACCCACCTCGAAGAACACGCCGGGCACGTCGTAGCGCTTGAGGATGGCGACCACCTCCTCGGTGTAGGCCTTGTGCGGACCGTCATCGAAGGTGAGCACCACGGTCTTGGCCGGCAGGTCGCGGCCGAAAATCTCGCGCTCGCTGTCGCGCATCGACATCGGGTACGGCTCGATCACGCCGTAGTCGCGCAGGATCGCCTCACGGCTGTACTGCTTGCGCAGGTGGGCGATGTAGTCCTCCCACTTCTCACGCTTCAGGTCGATGGCGCGGGTGCGCTCGAAGCGGCTGAAGATGCGGGTGATTTCCTGGTTGTAGTTGCGCTCGATCGCATCGAGTGCCTCCAGGTCCTCGCCGATACGCTGGTGCAGCTTCACCGCCGGCAGCGAGGAATCGGCACCGACGCGCACCTGCAGCTCGCGCAACACTTCGCGAAAAGCCAGGCGATCGGCATCAAACAGCTCCGGCGCCGATTCGATGTAATCGAGCACCGCCGACAGCGTGGCGAAACGTTGTGGACTGGCCCCGCGCAGCAGGCGGTCGAACTGGGTGGCGATGGCCTCGCGCTGCGCCAGCCCGTCATGGAACAGCTGCTGGCCGATGCGGCTGGAAGTACTGCGATCCGCCGCCGACTGCTGCGCCTCGTCGGCCAGCAGCACGATGATGCGGCGATGGCCCTCGAGCTGTCCGCGCAGTGCCGCCAGCAGCGGCGCCGCCGCCGCCGGCCCGGTGACTGCATCGGCAGGGACCGCAGCGGCGTTTGCCGCCGGGTTCTCGGCCTCGCTCCGGTCAGTGCAACCGCTGAGGCTGGAGGCGGCCAACACCAGTGAAAGCAGCAGCAGACGGGATCGCGAAGGCACGCAGGGCATGGGCAAACTCGGGAAAAAGGAGACTGAACGCGGCTGCCGGCGATTCTAGCGCCGCATGCGAAAAGCCCGCCTTGCGGCGGGCTTTTGGTTACTTGGCTTCGATGACCTTGCTCGGCGTGTCTTCGCCGTGCTTTTTGATCATCCACCACTGCTGGGCCAGGCTCAGGCCGCCGTTGACCACCCAGTACAGCACCAGACCGGACGGCATGAAGGCCATCATCACGCCGAACACCAGCGGCATGAACTGCATCATCTTCTGCTGCATCGGGTCCATGCCCACGGCCGGGGTCAGCTTCTGCGTGAACCACATCACCGCGACGTTGATCACCGGCAGGATGAAGTACGGGTCACGCGCGGTCAGGTCCTGGATCCAGCCGAACCACGGTGCCTGGCGCAGCTCCACCGATTCGACCAGCACCCAGTACAGCGCGAAGAAGATCGGCATCTGGATCAGCAGCGGCAGGCAGCCGCCCAGCGGATTGATCTTCTCCTTCTTGTACAGCTCCATCATGGCGACCTGGAACTTCTGCTTGTCGTCGCCGTAGCGTTCCTTGAGCTGGGCGATGCGCGGCTGGAACTTGCGCATCTTGGCCTGCGACTTGAACTGCGCGTTGGCCAGCGGGAACAGCGCCAGCTTCAGCAGGATCACCAGGCCGACAATCGCCCAGCCCCAGTTGCCGACCAGTTTGTGCACCTGGTTGAGCACCCAGAACAGGCCCTGGCCGATCACCGCCATCAGCGAGAAACGGCTGTAGTCGACCACGCGGTCCAGACCCTTCACGTCTTCCTTGGCGATCTGGTTGACTAGCTTCGGGCCCACCCACAGGCGCGCCTCGGTGCTGACCTTCTGCCCCGGGGCCACGCTGAAGCCCGGACCGCGCGCTTCGATCACATGGCGCGGGCCGTTCTGCGAGAGCAGGTACAGCGCCGACTGGTCGGCCTGCGGAATCCACGCGGTGAAGAAGTGGTGCTGCAGCATCGCCAGCCAGCCGCCGGTGATGGTCTGGTTGACGTTGCCGTCGTCCAGATAGTCGGAGAAGGCGCGGCGCTGGTAGCCATCGGCGGCGCTGTACCAGGTGGCACCGTTGAAGCTGAACGAATCCGGGTTGGTCATGCCCTTGCTGATCACCGGCGGCACGCGGTCGAGCTTGCGGAACACATAGCCCTGCCACGGCACGGTGCCGGTGTTGACCACTTCATCCTTCACGCCGATGGCGTAGTCGCCACGCTTGAAGGTGTAGGTGCGGTGGATGCTGACGCCATTGGGGCCATTCCAGACGAACGGCACCTGGACGCTGTCCTGGCCTTCAGCCAGCACCACCTCGGTGACCGGTTGTGCCGGCTGGAAGCCGTTGGCACCGGGCACCGGCGAGCCGCCCTGACCGGCCCAGCCGGCGGTGGCACTGTACGGATGGGCGGTGTCTTCAGTCAGCAACTGCACCGGCGGGCTGCCGGCGGCCTTGGTCTGCGGGAACTGCAGCAGATCGGCATCGAGCACGCTGCGGCCGTCGAGCACCAGCTTGAGCACGTCGGTGGTGACCGTCACCCGCGGTGCGGTGGTGGCTGCCTCCATAGCGGCTACCGGCGCGGCACCGGCCTGGCCGGGCACGGTGGCCTGCGGCACATTGCCGGCCGGCGGCGGGGCCAGATCGACATCATTGGCGTGGGGTACAGCCGGCTGGGTCGCGGCCACGGTGGCCGGATCCGGCGCCGCCTTTTCCCGACCCCATTCCATCCACAGCAGCACGGCCACCATCAGCCAGGCGAAAATCAGGAATACACGGGTCTGGTTCATCAGCAGGCAGGCTCGGCTCGACCGGAAGCGGCTTCCGGCGCGTTCAAAGGAAAGGGTCCAACACCCTCGCGCGGCGGCATTGTGCCGCTCACGCCAGCAGGGGGCAATGCGCCAGCACGGCGCAGCAGGCGCTCGAACGCCTCGTGGATCTGTTGGTTGCTGGCGGTCTTGGCCGCCGCACGGGCGACTATCACATAGTCGCCACCGGCCAGACACGACCGGAGATGGCGTGTTGCATTGCGCAACACACGCTTGATACGGTTACGACCGACCGCACGCGTGTCGACCTTCCGTGACACTGCCAGTCCCAGCCGGGGGGGGCTATCCCCGTTCAGCCAGTGGAGTGTCATCAGCGGGTCGGACACACGGCGGGCGCCGTTGAAGACCGATGTATATTCGGCACGCGTACGAACCCGCGCAGAGCGAGGAAATCGCTTGCGCGGGAAGGCACTGCTCACGATCGGAGTTGCATTTGCCGCATCACGCGGCAACGCAATCAAGCGCTGAGGACTTTGCGGCCCTTGGCGCGGCGACGCGACAGAATCTTGCGGCCGTCAGCGGTCTTCATACGAGCACGGAAGCCGTGGTCGCGCTTGCGCTTGAGGTTGCTGGGTTGGAACGTGCGCTTGGTGGCCATGGGGGCACCTGTATGAAGTGGACGGAAAGAACCGGAAATTCTATAGAGGGTTACCCCCTCCCGTCAAACCCCTTCTTCAAGTGGCGGTACGGCGACGGTGCGTAACTTGTGGATGATCCTGTGAATAAATACGGGACAAGCATTCCCGGCCCGGCCCGGCGGTGGTAGTCTGCGCCATCCACTTCCCCCCTTTCCGGCCTGTGGCCCGGCGGCTTTCTGCGCCCGGCTGACAAGCCTTTGATGACTATTTCTGATGGATGCCTGGTCCCGTTGTCTTGAACGTCTGGAGGCGGAATTTCCGCCGGAAGATGTCCACACCTGGTTGAAGCCGTTGCAGGCCGACCAGCGCGCCGACAGCCTCGTGCTGTATGCGCCCAATGCCTTTATCGTCGATCAGGTGCGCGAACATTACCTGCCGCGCATCGCCGAATTGCTGACCTATTTCGCCGGTTTTGGCGAGGTGGTGCTGGAGGTCGGCTCGCGCCCGCGCGCAGCGGACCCGGCGCCGCTGGCTCCCGTGGCCAGCGCGCCGGCCCCGGCCGCGCCGGTGGTGCCGTTCAACGGCAACATGGATTCGCATTACACCTTTGCCAACTTCGTCGAAGGCCGCAGCAACCAGTTGGGTCTGGCCGCCGCCTTCCAGGCCGCGCAGAAACCCGGCGACCGCGCGCACAACCCGCTGTTGCTGTACGGCGGCACCGGTCTGGGCAAAACCCACCTGATGTTTGCCGCCGGCAATGCGATGCGCCAGGCCAATCCGGCCGCCAAGGTGCTGTATCTGCGCTCGGAACAGTTCTTCAGCGCGATGATCCGGGCGCTGCAGGAAAAGACCATGGACCAGTTCAAGCGCCAGTTCCAGCAGGTGGACGCGCTGCTGATCGACGATATCCAGTTCTTTGCCGGCAAGGACCGCACGCAGGAGGAGTTTTTCCACACCTTCAACGCATTGTTCGACGGCAAGCAGCAGATCATCCTGACCTGCGACCGCTATCCGCGCGAAGTCGAAGGCCTGGAAGCCCGCCTGAAATCGCGGCTGGCGTGGGGCCTGTCGGTGGCGATCGAGCCGCCGGATTTCGAAACCCGTGCCGCGATCGTGCTGGCAAAAGCCCGCGAACGTGGCGCTGACATCCCCGATGATGTCGCGTTCCTGATCGCCAAGAAGATGCGTTCCAACGTCCGCGACCTGGAAGGCGCACTCAATACGCTCACCGCCCGCGCCAATTTCACCGGCCGGGCGATCACCACCGAATTCGCCCAGGAAACCCTGCGCGATCTGCTGCGTGCCCAGCAGCAGGCCATCAGCATTCCCAACATCCAGAAGGTGGTCGGCGACTACTACGGCCTGCAGATGAAAGATCTGCTGTCCAAGCGCCGCACCCGCTCGCTGGCCCGTCCGCGCCAGGTGGCCATGGCGTTGACCAAGGAATTGACCGAGCACAGCCTGCCGGAAATCGGCGATGCCTTTGCCGGCCGCGACCACACCACCGTGCTGCACGCGGTGCGCCAGATCAAGCATCTGATGGAAACCGACGGCAAGCTGCGCGAGGACTGGGACAAACTCATCCGCAAGCTCAGCGAGTGAGTGGCCGAGCGGCTGCGCCGGCCGCGGACTTGCGTGGGTTGATCACCTCATTCACCACCGGTAGCCGCCGTCGTGTCGTTGCTGGAAGTCCGGCAATGATGCCTGCACACCAAGCGGGCGTCATCGCACAAAACGGTGCATCATTCCGGGGTAAGCACGGGAGAATCTGTGGATAAAAAGGCCGGTTATTTCAGGCGCAAATCTATCCACAGGTTCATCCCCCTGCTCGGGGTCAGTAATACAGAGGGTTTCAGGCATTGAAAACCTTTGAATAACAAACACTTAGGTGTGTTTTAAACGAAATCTGGCTCTACCATCACCACCAAGCTTTTGATTTAAACCACATCTTTTAAAGCATAGGGGCACGAAACCACATGCGTTTCACACTGCAGCGCGAAGCCTTTCTCAAGCCGTTGGCCCAGGTCGTCAACGTGGTAGAACGCCGCCAGACTCTGCCGGTTCTGGCCAATTTCCTGGTCCAGGTCCAAGAGGGCCAGTTGTCGTTGACCGGTACCGATCTGGAAGTGGAAATGGTCTCCCGCATCGCCGTTGACGATGCCCAGGACGGCGAAACCACCATTCCGGCGCGAAAGCTGTTCGAAATCATCCGCGCCCTGCCCGATGGCAGCCGTATCACGGTCTCGCAGACCAGTGACAAGATCACCGTGCAGGCCGGGCGCAGCCGTTTCACGCTGGCCACCCTGCCGGCCAACGACTTCCCGTCGGTGGATGAAGTGGAAGCCACCGAGCGCGTGGTGGTGCCGGAAGCGGCACTGAAGGAACTGATCGAACGCACCGCGTTCGCGATGGCGCAGCAGGACGTGCGGTATTACCTCAACGGTCTGCTGTTCGACCTGCGCGACAAGACGCTGCGCTGCGTGGCTACTGATGGCCACCGTCTGGCGCTGTGTGAAACCGCGCTGGAAAACAGCAACGGAGCCAAGCGCCAGATCATCGTGCCGCGCAAGGGCGTGACCGAATTGCAGCGTCTGCTGGAAGGCGGCGAGCGCGAAGTCGAGCTGGAAGTCGGCCGCAGCCACGTGCGTGTCAAACGCGACGATGTGACCTTCACTTCCAAGCTGATCGATGGCCGTTTCCCGGACTACGAAGCCGTCATTCCGATCGGCGCCGATCGGGAAGTGAAAGTCGAGCGTGAAACCCTGCGCGCTTCCCTGCAGCGTGCGGCGATCCTGTCCAACGAGAAGTACCGCGGCGTGCGCGTGGAAGTGAGCCCGGGCCAGCTGAAGATCAGCGCGCACAACCCGGAGCAGGAAGAAGCCCAGGAAGAGATTGAAGCCGATACCACGGTCAGTGATCTGGCCATTGGCTTCAACGTCAACTACCTGCTGGATGCGCTGTCGGCGTTGCGCGACGAGCACGTGGTGATCCAGCTGCGCGATTCAAACTCCTCGGCCCTGGTGCGTGAAGCCAGCAGCGAGAAGTCGCGTCACGTGGTGATGCCGCTGCGCCTCTGACCGATGTTCCACGTGGAACACGAAAAAGCCCGGCATCGCCGGGCTTTTTCTTTGCGTTTTTCGTGCTCATTGGTGATCGCTGGATTTCAGGCTGACCACGTCAAGGCAGCCAGCTTCCCAAGGCCTGCAGTTTGCTTGCATCAAGCACAACGCATTCCCCGTGGAACGTGGTGATATCCCTTGTCGTGGAAATTTTTCTGGTCAGTCGTTGTAGCCGACGAGCCGGAGAAACGCCGCGATCGAGTTCCTCTGCTCGCGAGGCGGCACGCGCTTTCCTGTAGCGCGTGCCGTGGGTTGGGACCCGTGAAATCAGGCAGCAAAGACGTTGCGCCCAGGAAAGCAGTTACACGCCTGGTTGCTGCAGGCTGGAGGCGCTTTTCGCTTCTATCAAAGCTTTTAAATTAGAAGATAAATCAAAAGCTTGGTGGTGATGGTAGGGGCAGATTTCATGTAGAACTCTATCAAGTTGCTGTTTTATATGGATTTAATGGCATTGAAACCCCCTGTAGAACCCGGGATCTAGCCTGTGGATAGCTGTGCATAAGTCGCGACAGGGGCAAAAGAGCTGTTTTTATCCACAGGTTGCCCTACTTATACACAAGCCTTGTGCCCCGTTCTGTCCTTGCCCGGATTGGGCTGTGATTTCGTGAAATCTGCACGGATATTCCCGCCACGGCGTTTCAGATTTCAAGGAATTTGGGGGGCTCGCCATTCCGTCCTGCCGGTGACGCGGGCAGAACGCACGGGGGGCAGGGCCAGATGCTTTAAGCTGAGCCTCTGTTCGTTGCGGATGGCGCAGCGGCATCGGGTTTTTCAGCAGAGCGTCAATGCATATCGTCCGTGTGGCCCTGAACCGTGTTCGCCGGTTCGATTCCGTGGAACTGGCCCCCCGCCCCGGCATCAACCTGATCACCGGTGACAATGGCGCCGGAAAAACCAGTCTCCTGGAGGCATTGCACTTGATGGCCTATGGCCGCAGTTTCCGCGGGCGGGTACGTGACGGTCTGGTGCAGAAACAGGCCGAAGGCCTGGATGTGTTCGTGCAATGGGAGGAGCGGGGCCCTGCGGGCAGTGCCGGACAGCGGCGTCGTGCCGGGCTAGCCCATAGCGGCCATACCTGGCGAGGCCGTCTGGATGGCGAAGACGTCTCGCAACTGGGAACGCTGTGCGCGGCCCTGGCGGTGGTCACGTTCGAACCGGGTAGCCATGCGTTGATCAGTGGCGGCAGTGAACCGCGCCGGCGCTTCGTGGATTGGGGATTGTTCCACGTGGAACCCGACTTCCTTCCGCTTTGGCGACGCTACACACGGGCGCTGAAGCAACGCAACGCCCTGCTCAAAAGCGGGGCCAGCGCCACGGCACTGGATGCGTGGGATCACGAGCTGGCCGAATCCGGTACTCCGCTGACCTCCCGCCGCCAGCACTACCTGGAACGCTTGCAGGATCGGGCCATCCGGATCGCCGCCGACCTGGCGCCGTCCCTGCAATTGCAGGCGCTGGAGCTGCAACCGGGTTGGCGCCGCCAGGAAATGGCCCTGGCCGACGCACTGCTGCTTGGCCGGGATCGTGACCGGATGGCCGGCTACACCTCGGTCGGGCCGCATCGGGCCGACTGGAGTACCCGATTTTCCCAGATTCCGGGCCGGGACGCGTTGTCCCGCGGGCAGGCCAAGCTGACCGCGCTGGCGTGTCTGTTGGCGCAAGCCGAGGATTACGCGGACCAGCGGGGCGAATGGCCGGTGATCGCCCTGGATGATCTGGCATCGGAGCTGGACGGCAGACACCAGCAGCGCGTCCTGGGATGGCTGGCGCAGACCCCGGCGCAGGTGTTCATCACTGCCACCGAACCGCCGGCAGCGCTGGCAGATTCCCCCACCGCGCCGACCCGGTTCCACGTGGAACATGGCGTGGTTCAGCGGCTCGATTGACCGTCCCGGGCGCTCAAGGGCCCGGCTGGTATAATTTGGCGGCAATCCCCTATCTCTCGTACCCGGCCATGATGGCGGGCGTACGACCTGCGGAGCCTACGGCAAGCGCAATGACTGAAAAACAGAACACCCCGGCAAACAACGGCAACTACGACGCCAACAGCATTACCGCCCTGGAGGGCTTGGAGGCTGTCCGTAAGCGTCCTGGTATGTACATCGGTGACGTCCATGACGGCACCGGTCTGCACCATATGGTGTTCGAGGTGGTCGACAACTCCATCGACGAAGCCTTGGCCGGTCACGCCGACCAGGTCTCGGTCACGATCCACGCCGACGGCTCGGTCGCGGTCTCGGACAACGGGCGCGGTATTCCGACCGGCAAGCACGAGCAGATGAGCGCCAAGCTGGGCCGCGAAGTCTCCGCCGCCGAGGTGGTGATGACCGTGCTGCACGCCGGCGGCAAGTTCGATGACAACAGCTACAAGGTCTCCGGTGGTCTGCACGGCGTCGGTGTCAGCGTGGTCAACGCGCTGTCGCAGAAGCTGTTGCTGGACATCTACCAGGGCGGTTTCCACTACCAGCAGGAATACGCCGATGGCGCTCCGTGCGGCCCGCTGCGGCAGCTCGAAGCCAGCAGCAAGCGCGGCACGACCCTGCGTTTCTGGCCCTCGCTCAAGGCGTTTCACGACAACGTCGAATTCCATTACGAAATCCTGGCGCGCCGCCTGCGCGAGCTGTCGTTCCTGAACTCCGGCGTCAAGATCGTTCTGGTCGATGAGCGTGGCGAAGGCCGGCGCGACGACTTCCACTACGAGGGCGGCATCAAGAGCTTCGTGGAGCATCTGGCGCAGCTCAAGACCCCGTTGCACCCCAACGTCATCGCGGTGACCGGTGAGCACAACGGCATCACCGTGGAAGTGGCGCTGCAGTGGACCGAT
The DNA here is from genome assembly GCF_001431585.1 of Stenotrophomonas pictorum JCM 9942. Taxonomy (NCBI): domain Bacteria; kingdom Pseudomonadati; phylum Pseudomonadota; class Gammaproteobacteria; order Lysobacterales; family Lysobacteraceae; genus Stenotrophomonas; species Stenotrophomonas pictorum. Next base: position 53,876 of record NZ_LLXS01000026.1, read on the forward strand.
TCCTACCAGGAAACGATGTACTGCTTCACCAACAACATCCCGCAGAAGGATGGCGGTACCCACCTGGCCGGTTTCCGCGGCGCGCTGACCCGGGTGCTGAGCAACTATATCGAGCAGAACGGCATCGCCAAGCAGGCCAAGATCAGCCTGACCGGTGATGACATGCGCGAAGGCATGATCGCGGTGCTCTCGGTGAAGGTGCCAGACCCGAGTTTCTCCAGCCAGACCAAGGAAAAGCTGGTTAGCTCGGATGTGCGACCGGCGGTGGAAAACGCCTTCGGCCAGCGGCTGGAAGCGTTCCTGCAGGAAAACCCGAACGAAGCCAAGGCCATCACCGGCAAGATCGTCGATGCCGCCCGTGCCCGTGAGGCCGCGCGCAAGGCGCGCGATCTGACCCGCCGCAAGGGTGCGCTGGATATCGCCGGCCTGCCCGGCAAGCTGGCGGACTGCCAGGAAAAGGATCCGGCCCTGTCGGAACTGTTCATCGTCGAGGGTGACTCGGCCGGTGGCTCGGCCAAGCAGGGCCGCAACCGCAAGAACCAGGCGGTGCTGCCGCTGCGCGGCAAGATCCTCAACGTGGAACGTGCCCGCTTCGACCGCATGCTGGCCTCCGACCAGGTCGGCACGCTGATCACCGCGCTGGGTACCGGCATCGGCCGCGACGAGTACAACCCGGACAAGCTGCGTTACCACAAGATCATCATCATGACCGACGCCGACGTCGACGGCGCGCATATCCGCACGCTGCTGTTGACGTTCTTCTACCGGCAGATGCCGGAGCTGATCGAGCGCGGTTACGTGTATATCGGCCTGCCGCCGCTGTACAAGATCAAGCAGGGCAAAACCGAGCTGTACCTGAAGGACGACCCGGCACTGGATGCCTATCTGGCCAACAGCGCGGTGGAAAACGCCGCGTTGATTCCGGCCAATGGTGAGCCGCCGATCGAAGGCGTGGCGCTGGAAAGTCTGCTGCTGGCCTACGCGGCGGCGCAGGACGCGATCGACCGCAATGCCCATCGCTACGACCGCAGCCTGCTCGAAGCGCTTGTCGATTTCACGCCGATGGACCTGGAACACCTGCGTACCGCGGGCGAGGACGAAGGCCTGGATGCACTGGCCAAGCACCTGAACCGGGGCAGCCTGGGAACGCCGCGCTACACGCTGGAACTGCAGGAACCCACCGAACAGCGTCCGGCCGCGTTACTGGTCACCCGTCGCCACATGGGCGAGGAGTTGATCCAGGTGCTGCCGCTGGCGGCGTTCGAATCGGGGGAACTGCGCGCCCTGCACAAGGCCTCGCAGTTGCTGCACGGTCTGGTACGGGAAGGCGCACGGATCAGCCGTGGCAACAAATCGGCCGAAGTCAGCGGGTTTGCCCAGGCCCAGGCCTGGTTGCTGGAGGAAGCCAAGAAGGGCCGCCAGATCCAGCGCTTCAAGGGCCTGGGTGAAATGAACCCGGAACAGCTGTGGGACACCACGGTGAATCCGGATACCCGGCGTCTGCTGCAGGTCCGCATCGAAGATGCGGTGGCGGCCGACCAGATCTTCAGCACCCTGATGGGCGATGTGGTGGAACCGCGTCGCGACTTCATCGAGGACAACGCGCTGAAGGTCATGAACCTGGATATCTGACCCACCAGTCCCAAGACGGGCGTTGCATCGCGCAGCGCCCGTTTTTTTTACCGCTCTGCCAAGGATCGCGATGTCCGCCCTGCCCCCGCTTCCGCCCGCTCCCGCCGTTGCACGCTCCGCAGCGGGTATCCGCCAGGCCGGTTCGCCGGTTGCAGGGTTCTTTCTCGATCTGCTGATCGCCGCGGCCACACTGCTGGGCCTGAGTCTGCTGTGCAGTGTGGTCTGGGGAGTGTGGCGCGGGGTGGAGGTCGGCCGGGAGGCCGCCCGCAGCGGGACCGGCCTGTCCGCGGCCGCCGACATGGCGCAGTTGCTCGGGCAACCCGGCGCCCTGGCGCAGATGCTGATGGCGTTGATCTCCACCGGGGGTGCCGCACTGCTGGTGTATGCCTGGCGGCGCCGTGCCACCTCGGCCGAACGCGGCATCTCCGCCCACGCGCTCCGGCGCGGATCGACCTGGGGCTGGACACTGCTGGTGGCTGCGCTGGTCTTTGCCGGCAGCAGTTTCATCGGCTGGAGCGCCAAGCAGCTCGGCATCGAGCCGGTGCCGACCAATCTGCCGTTGATGGAACAGGCGCTGGCCAATTTTCCGCTGTTTCTGCTGCTGTTCGCGGTGTTCCTGGCGCCGGCCTACGAGGAGCTGCTGTTCCGCCGGGTGCTGTTCGGACGCCTGTGGGCCGCCGGTCGTCCTGCACTGGGTATTGTCCTGAGCAGCGCCGCCTTCGCGTTGATGCACGAGGTCCCCGGCACCAGCGCCAACGGCCTGCCCGAGATTCTCCAGCTTTGGCTCATCTACGGCGGCATGGGCGCGGCCTTCGCGTGGCTGTACCGCAAGACCGGCACGCTGTGGGCCGCCATCGCCGCCCATGCGATCAACAATGCCATCGCGCTGGGCGCGCTGGTGGTGTTCGGTACCGGCTAAATCTGCACGTCGGATTGACGGAAAATTAAGCCAGCCGCCCGCACACTGCGGGCATGAACAAGGGGGCTTGCGTGAAATCGATTCTTTGTGCGGTGACCATCGGTTTGCTGCTGAGCGCCTGCGCCACCACCACCTCACCCACCGGGCGCCGCCAGGTGGTCGGTGGCGTGTCCCAGCAGCAGCTGGATCAACTCGGCGCGCAGGCGTTTTCCGAGATCAAGGCCAAGCAGACCCTGAGCCGCGACGGCACCCAGAACGGCTATGTGCAATGCGTGGTCAATGCCCTGGTCGCGCAGCTGCCCGCCCAGTACCGTGGCGTACGTTGGGAAACGGCGCTGTTCGTCGACAAGGAGCCCAACGCCTTCGCGCTGCCAGGCGGAAAAGTGGGCGTCAATACCGGCATTTTCAGTGCCGCCAGAAACCAGGACCAGCTGGCGGCGGTGATCGGCCACGAAATCGGCCATGTGATCTCGCGCCACCACGAAGAGCGCCTGACCCGCCAGCAGGGCACCCAGATCGGACTGGGCATCATCGGCGCATTGGCCGGCGCGGCCTATGGCGATGCGGGAACTAGCGTGGTCAACCAGTTCGGCGGCCTCGGCGCGCAGGGGCTGATCCTGCTGCCGGGCTCACGCACCCAGGAAGGTGAAGCCGATGAGGTCGGCCAGCGGTTGATGGCGCAGGCCGGTTTCGACCCGGCCCAGGCGGTGGATCTGTGGCAGAACATGATGGCGGCCGGCGGCAACCGTTCGCCGCAGTGGCTCTCCACCCATCCCGATCCGGCCAACCGCATCCGCCAACTGCAACGCGATATCCCGATGTTGCAGCCCGTTTACCAGCAGGCGCGCCAGGCGGGCCGCATCCCGCGCTGCGGTTGACCCGGGGCGACCGATGCGGGCAGTCCCCTGGACATTGGTGCAATACAGCATCGGAAGTGATTTCTCCATCAAATATTTTCTGGTACGTTTGCTGGCTCTGCTTTTTCCAGACCGTCCGTTTTCAGTGCCGCCTTGGCGGTTTCAACGAGGTGAACCATGATTTCCCACAGCCCCAAGAAAGCAGTGCTTTCCGTTCTGATTGCGACCCTGCTCGGCGGTGTTGTGGTTGCCGATGCCTTTGCCCAGGCGCGTTCGTCTGATCGCAACGAGCGTCGCAGCAAGGGTAGCGCCAAGGCTGAAGTGCTCTTCCCGGAAGCCACCCGCACCGAGCCGAACGGCAAGCCTTCCTCGAAGATGGGCGGCAAGCTGCAGAAGCTGTTCGCCGCGTACAACAAGGACGACTACGCGCAGACCCGCACGCTGGCCGATGAAATCATCGCCTCGGCCGATGCCAACGATTACGACAAGGCCGTTGCCAATCAGCTCGCCTCACAGGCGGCCTACAACCTGGATGATGGCGCCGCCACCAAGCAGTATCTGCAGCAGGCCATCGCGCTGAACCAGCTGGACAACAACGGCCACTTCCAGGCGATGTTGATGCTGGCCCAGCTGCAGCTGCAGGACGAGCAGTACGCCGAGGGGCTGGCCACTCTGGACAAGTACTTTGCCGAGTCCAAGTCGGCCAAGCCGGAAGAACTGGTCATCAAGGGCCAGGCGCTGTACCAGACTGAAAAGTATGCCGAAGCCATTCCGGTGCTGAAGGCGGCCATCGCCGCTTCGCCCGAGCCCAAGGACAACTGGAACCAGCTGCTGATGGCCTCCTACGCCGAAGCGGGCCAGACCGCTGAAGCGGTCAAGGAAGCCGAAGCACTGGCGGCCAAGAATCCGGCCGACAAGAAGGCGCAATTGAATCTGGCCAGCATGTACATGCAGGCCGACCAGATGGACAAGGCGGCCGCGGTGATGGACAAACTGCGCGCCGCTGGCCAGCTCACCGAAGAGCGCGAGTACAAGCAGCTGTACTCGATCTATGCCAACACCGACAACAAGGAACGGGACGTCATTGCGGTGATCAACGAGGGCCTGGAGAAGGGCATCCTCAAGCCGGACCACCAGGTCTACCTGGCACTGGCGCAGTCGTACTACTACAGCGACCAGGTACCGCAGGCGATTGAAGCGTGGCGCAAGGCGGCGCCGCTTTCCAAGGATGGCGAGACGTACCTGAATCTGGCACGTGTGCTGCACTCGGAGGGGCGTATTCCGGAGGCCAAGCAGGCCGCGCGGGACGCGTTGGCCAAGGGTGTCAAAAACCCGGCTGATGCAAACAAAATCATCAACCTGAAGTAAGCAGGAATAACGCCTGAACAGCTGCATTTGTGATGCGCAGCTGGTCAGGATTGGTATAAGCTTGGAGGTTCCTGCGGTGTCATGCGCCGCTGAATCAGGGGCGCCATAACAGCGTCGTCCCGACCCCACTAAAGAGCTCTTGGCGCATGACGGAACAACTGGTCTTCCACCACAGGTATGACGGCGAGAAAGATAAGGGTCTGAGCTGGCCCCGTATCGCCGGTATCGCCTTTGTAATCGCACTGCATCTTGCAGCCCTGATGATGCTTCTGATTCCTGCCGTGGCTCCCAAGGCCGCTGCGGAAAAGGAACGCAATGTCATGGTGACGCTGGTCGACGCGCCGCCGCCGCCGCCGCCACCACCGCCGCCGCCGCCGGAAGCGCCTGTAGTGGACGTGCCGGAACCGCGCCCGAATGACGTGGTGACGCCGCCGTCGCCGCCGGCTCC